>JBFFMO010000300.1:0-5809 GCA_041554035.1 Allomicrovenator sp.
CAGGGCGTGACGCATCTGGCTCGCGACCTGAAGACCGGCGACCTGGTTGCCGTGAAGGTCATGAACCTGAAAACTGCCAAAGAATGGAAGGCCATCGACCTTTTTCATCGCGAAGTCGAAGCGCTTCGCAGGCTTTCTCATCCCCAAATCCCGGCGTTCATCGATGCTTTTGACATCGACGAAACCGAATTCTATCTGGTCCAAGCCTTTGTGCCTGGTGACAACCTGATGGTCCGACTCGCCCGCCAGGAGCTGATGGACGAGGTGCGCCTTAGGGATATCGCCGAACAATTGCTTGAGGTGCTGGCCTACCTCCATCGCCAGTCTCCACCGGTCCTGCACCGTGATGTGAAACCCGCGAACATCATCATCGGAAGCGACGGAAAAGTGTCTCTGGTCGATTTTGGGGCCGTTCAAAATCAAGGCTCCCGAGGCACCACGATTATTGGGACGTCTGGGTATATGCCCCCGGAGCAACTCAGCGGACAGGCGGTTCCGGCGAGCGACGTTTATGCGGCTGGCGCGCTCCTGGTGCACGCCGCGACTCGATCCCATCCGGCGGATTTGGAAGTCTCGCGCCTGAAGCTGCAATGGCGTTCCCGTGCCCGACTCACAGACACACTCGCGAATTGGATCGACCGGCTGATTTCGCCAGTGGTGGAAGACAGGCCCAGAAACGCGGACGAAGCGCTGCGTTGGCTTAAAGTCGTTGAAGTGGGCACTGACGTCCCGCCTGGGGCAAACACGCCCCTCAGTCCTCGTCTCTCCCGCGGGCTTGCCAAGAACCACTCGGGCCCAGGAGATTCCATCTCGATCACGCAGAATGAAGACGGGTTTACGATGGTCATCCAACCCGCTTCATGGAGGCCATTTTTATTCAAAGTCGGACGTGTTGGAGTTCCAATTCTGGCACTCATTTATGCTGCGCCCACTACGGGTCAGCGATTCATGTTCATGGCGGCGGGCATCATTATCTGTGCTTTTTACCTATGGCATTTCCTGCGGCATCGCGCGCTGCGCACACTCAAAGTTTCGGCGGACCGAGTTGAGCTGTTGTCAGATGGGGTCTTAGAAGAATCGATGGGTGTCGGCGAACTTGACGGCCCGGCTGTGCACTTTCGGAGACCGCTCACCGGGTTTCACCTTTTGAAGAAAGATGGCAAAACCATTCAGCTCACCCACACGACGCCAGGCAAAGACGAAGATTGGGCCTCCCATGAAATTCGAAAGCACCTCGCTGAGCTGAAATCATGAGTTTTTCTTCACGCTTCATCAAAGACGAACTTATCTCGGAGGGGCAAGCGCTGACCTGGAAGGGGCATGACGCCCAGACTGGCGGCCTGGTCGTGATAAAGGAGCTTCGTTTGAGCGACCGCTCCCAATGGAAGGGACTAGAACTTTTTGAGCGCGAAGTGCAGGTGCTGCGGCAGCTTAAACACGCTTCGATTCCCGCACTGCTCGACGCCGATCTTGGGCAAGAAGACCCACAGACTTGGTATTTGGCACAGGAGTGGATTCAGGGGGAAGACCTTCGAAAACAACCCGTGATGGACGAGGCAGCCATCCGCAAATTGACCCAAGAAGTCCTTGAAGTGTTGGTCTATTTACAGGCTTTTTCTCCGCCGCTGATCCACCGTGATATTAAACCCGCGAATATTATCTTAAGCGGGGGGCGCCCATTTCTGGTGGATTTTGGGGCGGTTCAGTTGGTGACCCCCTCCGACGAAGGCGGCTCCACGATTGTTGGGACATCGGGATATATGGCTCCAGAACAGTTGATGGGTCGCACCAGCGCCTCCAGCGACCTCTATGGCCTTGGCAAGACGCTCGTGTGGTTGGTGACGCGTCGTGAGCCTGACACTTTGCCAGTGAGCCGCATGAAGACAATCTGGGAGAACGCCTTGAGCGTTCCTATTTCTTCGGATCTGAGGGGCTTTATCGATCGGTTGATTTCGCCGATGGAAGAAGACCGTTTTGCCGACGCCGCCACTGCGTTGTCCGCGCTGACCCCAAAAACAACCACAGCCCTGATCCGCAGCCGGCCCTCCGACACCCGGGTCGAGTTAAACAGAGGCGACAGGCGTTTCGAGTTGAATCTGCCGCCGAACCCGTGGTCTTGGGCCGGTGCTGGCGCATGCCTGGTCCTTTCGGTTCTTGGCGGGTGGTCATTAACCCTCTGGGATTTTAGCCTTAATTCTTTTGCCATGATTGCCGTTTTTTCCGTGTGTTCGTTCCTGATTTCGATCGTGCTCGCCATGTCGGCTTCGACCCGGTTCCGGCTCCGAATTGCGGGCGGAACTTGGCGGTGGGAAGCCGGAAAGCGTGTCTTGGCCCAGGGGCCTGTCTCGGAACTCCGTGGGTTTTCCCACGTGAACGGCGAGCGCGCCACGAGGTATCTCGCCCTCTTATGTGAGGATCGTACTTATCCGCTTTTTCAGGGGAATCGACGCGAACAGGAGTGGCTGGATAGTGAGTTGAAAGACTTTCTGACCAGGGCAACCTGATCGTTCTTCACGAGGAACCAGATTTGTGGAATCTTCGTAGAATTGGTCAGACAAGGTTTAGGGAGCACACATGATTACGAGCACGCGCAAGGGTTGGTTTTCCAGAGCTGGTGACTCTTTTGGAGGTATGATTTTTGGCATTCTTTTGTTCTTAGGGTCTTTTGCACTCTTGTTTTGGAACGAAGGCCGGGCCGTAAAACGCGCTCGCGATCTTGAGTTCGGCGCCGAGAACGTCGTCAAAGCCAGCGCGGCGACGATCAACGCCAAGAACGAAGGAAAGTTGATTCATGTCAGTGGGGCGGCCAGCGCACCTGGCGCGGTTACAGACCCCGTATTTGGCGTGCAGACCAAGGCGCTTCGACTTTCGCGTGAAGTCGAGATGTATCAGTGGAAAGAGAATTCGAAATCCAAGACGGACAAGAAGCTGGGCGGCGCCGAGGAAACCAGGACGGAATACACCTATCAAATGGTCTGGAAAGACGGCCTCATTGATTCAGGGAATTTTAAGGAATCGGGTCACGATAACCCCTCCACCATGCCTTATGAAGGCGCTGACTTCTCGGCACAAAATATCAAGTTAGGCGCGTATGCGCTCTCACCTGCCATCGTCGAAGACATCAGCCCCGACACCGCGTTCACGCCCGCTCCGACCAAAATGCCCGCCGGTGCGAAGATGGCGGGCTCGTATATTTATGTGGGCGAGGCGATGAATTCTCCAAAGATTGGGGACCTTCGAGTCTCTTATAAAACCGCTCCTTTTGGGCCATTTTCGGTGGTCGCCGGTCAACAGGCAAACGGCCTCGTACCCTTTGCCGACCCGGAATTAAATGACCCGATTATTTTGCTCGAAAAGGGGACTCAATCCGCCGAGGCCATGTTTAAGGCCGCAGAGGACGCCAATGCCGTGATGACGTTGATTCTACGTTTCGTGGGCTTTTTGATGATGTTCTTTGGTCTACGATTGGTCTCGAAACCGCTCTCGATTTTGGCGAGTGTTTTGCCCTTTATGGGAACGGCCGTTGGTTTCGTGACAGGTTTTGTGTCGTTCTTTATCGCCGTGGCGTTATCGATGGTGACGATTGCCATCGCGTGGATCTTCTATCGCCCCTTAGTCGGAATCCTGCTGTTTTTGGTTGCCGTTGGCGCCATCGCCGCTGCCATAGCGTTGTCGCGCAAGGCGTCAAAGACGGCGGTGGCTTAGACACCCCAAGGCATCAGCCCACGGGTTCCCAACAACCCGCCGTGCTTCAGTTTTGGTTTTGTGGCGCCTTTTTTATGGTCCATAGTGATGGCGCAAATCACCCGAACAACGGCTGGATATGAATGACTGGAATACCGAAATTCAATTCCCGAATGACCAGGCGGAGATTGAGCGCGCGGTTCAGAAAGCCGATGCCCACTTCGACGCGCTTCTAAAAACCCCAGTGCCGCTTGTGCTCAGAATCTCTCAGATTTTTGGCGCCTCGATTCCTTACGGAAAACCCGATTTGAAGAAGCTGCCGGCCTCAGTGCGTCAGGACGTTCAGGAACTCGGGTTTAAGCCTTGCTGCAATATGCTTTGGGGCCACTGGCCTTTGCCGTTTATGAGCACTCCTCAATGGATAGGTCCCGAAGGGTTCACTAAACTTGAGTCCTATTTCGGCAAGCATTTCTATTTGGCGACTTTATTCGCGGATGGAACGGCCATTTCGATGACGAATCGTCGTGAGGGCGGCTCGAACACGATGACGGAGTACCAAATCGCGAGCGGCGACTTCAAAAAGGACTATCGCGATCACCTAGAGGCGGTCAGGAGGCACATGGAAAACGGCTCCGTTCAACCGATCTACGCATCCACGAGTGCATTGCTTCGTAGGCGTTACGCGGTCTTTTATCGACTGCATATGTCGCCTGCCTCCGCCCTAACAGCCTTGAGCACGCAGTCCAGCATGTTGCTGGCCGCAGCATTCGTAATTCACTTTCTCTTAGCTTAGGTCTCGTCCAACTGCTCACGGCCGATCCCGACATTTTTTGAAGCTTGTCGCGGACTTCGCTGGATCCGGGGGCGCCAAACGGACTCGTAAATCCCGTCAATTGGACAGATATGATCAACGATCGCTTCGGTCTAATGTCCGCCGGATGACGGACCTAATTCGTGATTCTGAGAGTGTAAGTGCCTACGCTCGTAGAGCTGTGACGAATTCGGATGTAGTGGATGCCAGTCTGAGTAGCCGTGAACGTGAAGGTATTATTGCTGGAACTTGCCACCAAAGTGGATATGTCTGGTGCGTACACGCTTTTCGCAACAGTTAAACCGGTCGTGTCCACGCGGTAGGTCGAGCCGGCCTGTAGCGAGACGCGGAAATAGTCGACATCGTTGGGGCTCTCGATTTCTCCATCGGTCGCTGCCGCATCCGTTTGAATCAATGTAGCGCTCGCCGCTGTGTCACTGTGGTCGTCGGTTCCCAGGTCAGCGAGTCGCACATTATAGGTGCCTACCGACGAACTTGAGGTGCTGGAATGACGCACATACCAAGCGTACGTGCCACCTTGGTCGAATCGGTAGCGCAGTCCACCCGCCGAATTGCGCGACGCAACCACCGTACCTGTTGAATCGATCAAATAGATGTGCATGTCGCTGAGGCTGTTTCGAGTGCCGCTAAACTCGTAGATGTGGCCAGCCTGCGCGGTGAAGGTGAAATAGTCACGGTCCCCAGATGTCTCGATCTCGCCGTTGACCGCTTGGTTATCGGCGGCAATGAGTGTGGCCGCGGCAAAGGTGTCGCCATGATCGTCGACGCCGTCGTCCGTCATGCTTACGGCATAGGTTCCGACACTGCTGGCAGCGGTCGTATTATAGGCGCGCACTCGGAAATAGTAGGTGCCGGCTTGGTCGAACTCGTATTTGATGGATTCGGGGGAATCGCGGCTGATGAGCGAGCTTATGCCGTCGGGAGCGTAGAGCCAGACGTAGGCGTCGCTCAAGGTGGAGCGATTCACGGCCAGTGAGTGGATGGTGCCGGCCTGTACCGTGAATTTGAACCAATCATTATCCCCAGAAGTTTCGATATCTCCGTTGATGATTTGCCCAACCGCGATAGGGGTCGCGTTTGCAGCATCATCACCGTGGTCGTCGATGCCTTCGGCCGTCATGGTTAGGGCATAGGTCCCCACACTGCTGGCAGCGGTCGATTTATAGGCGCGCACCCGGAATTAGTAGGTGCCCGCGTGGTCGAACTCGTATTTGATGGATTCGGGGGAATCGCGCCTGATGAGCGAGGTGGTTCCGTCGGGGGCGTAGAGCCAGACGTAGGCATCGCTCAACG
>JBFFMO010000301.1:0-5802 GCA_041554035.1 Allomicrovenator sp.
GAGGTCCGCGACATCTACCGGTCGCATCAGACTGAGTTGGACGCAATCGAAGATGAAAACCAGCGATTTCGAAGACTGGTCGAGCTCAACGTTCAAGAGCAATGCATCAACGTGATCAAGACATCGTGGGTGCAGCGACGGTGGCTGCGCGATCGGCAACCGGAAGTCCACGCCTGGGTTTACGACCTCAAGAACGGCTTTCTGGTCGACCTTGAAGTCCCCTTCGTTGAGATTCTTGAGAAAATCCAGCAAATCTACCGACTTGAGCCGGGCTGAACTCCGTCCCTCACGAAGCCTTCTTGCCATTTGCCGTTTCGACGTCGTCTTTCACGTGTTCCAGAACGCGTAGATGAATCCGATGCATGATCGCGTCGGACATGATCGACCAATAACCCGTCGGGGCGATGTCGATTTCGTACCAGGTGCTTCCCTCGAGTCTTGTGCGCCCATCTGGCAATTCAACAAAACGAAACTCCCCTCGTCTTGACCGCAAATATCCGTCCAAATGCGGCGGATGAATCTCGTGGTATGGGCTCCATTCCGCCATGGGCACGGGTTGCGATCGAACGTCAAATGCAAGTCTTTTTCCAGGTTCCCAATGTGTGATGGGCTCGACGAAGGGCCCAGTCGAAAACTCACAATAGCGAACGGCGCCAACGCCCTCTCCCTCGAGCCGGGCCCGAATCGGATAGGCGATGCCCGTGTTTTGCACCCATTTTGAAGGCGGGTCGAGTTCCGAGAAATGAATCACTTTATCCCATACTTCCATCGGCGTGCCGTCGATGACCACCGTGGTTTCGACCTCAAAAAGTGGTGAGCGTGTGTCCAATGATTCCGCGCCCGCCAGCAGAGGCAAGAGCGCGACAAGGATCGAAACATTGAGCAGGTCTTTTGCCCTTCTGGATCCCGCAATCGCACGACCGAGCAACGCGCCAGCAATGGCCACGACGTAAGCTGGGACGGCCGCCATCCCGATGCAAATCACGCCTTCCAACGCAAAAAGAAGGGTCGCCAATCCGCTCAATGTGATGGCCACGATGGCCGTCGTCACAGAAGCCGAGACACTGCGCCTTCCGCTGCGATTCGTCAGCCAGCCTGCCAACATGCCCACGACAAAGGGGGTGCCGATAAAGAGGCTCCAACCATAATCGCCGAGGATAAATACACTCGTGGCGACCATCGACATCGTCAATGCGACGCCTAGACCCACGCTGAGCATCGAGGTTCGGATATCGACCGGCAGAACTTCAGCCTCGTCATTGGGCTGCCACCCCGCCTTGGTTTTCATGAAACAAAGCGCCACGATCGTCACCCAATTCCAGATGGGCAACAGGAAACCGGCCCCAAGCCAGGGCGACAGTCCGGCGTCAGCGGCGCGTCGAACGCTCATGCTTAAGCCGATCCATGCAAATGGAAGAGCATAGGCCGCCATCGCCCACAAGAGCATCTCAGGCGCCGGATCGACGGCTTTATGACGCAACGCCAACACGGGCGAAAGGTAGGCTAGAATCGTCCAGACTTTGCCCGTCGTCAGGTAGACCACCGTGAAGTCCACGGCGTACTTCAGCGCGGCCAAGGACAGACCTGCAATGATGTACGTCTTCTGGTTGATGGGGGCTTTAAGCCCGAATAGCAATTGAAGCCACCGCATTTGTCCTCCGAATTGAAGCGATGGAGGAAGCTAGTCTGGCTGGATTTCAACCGCAAGGCGCTTCGTTCGAACGCAAGAAGCCCCTGTTCACCTCGCTCAGCCCTCGCTTTTTAGACCATAATCGTGATGAACGCCGCCCCAAGGAAAGTCGTGACGACCGCCAGCGGAAATCCGACCTTCAGATGCTCCCAAAAACCCATTCCGCCGTGTTCTCGCGTGCCTTCCGCCACGATGATATTTGCGACCGAACCGACCAAGGTCATGTTGCCGGCGAACGTCGACGCCATGGCAAGAATCAGCCATGCCTTTGTCGGCTCGACCAGAGAATCAACGGCCTCACGCACCACCAAAATGAAGGGGACATTTGAAAAAATATTGGAACCCAGAAGAAAGACGACTGGAAGACCGAAATCCCCCTGAGACTCAAACGATTGGAGTGGATATCGCTCCAAAAACACAGCCGGAAGACCGCTGTGCATGAAACCCGCGACAACCACAAAGAGACCGGAAAAAAACACAAGGATCGACCAATCCAGACCAGCAATCATCCGCGCACCATCACCAGGCCTGCGCAAGACCAGGAGCGCTACCCCGCCCAAAGCCGCAAAGGCGATATCCACCCCGAACAACGCCAACACGGCGACCGCAACAGTGGCCCCGACCGCGCCGAAGGTCGCTTCGAAGTCGTTGGACTCAACCTCGGGCAGCTCGCCCCTTAGATCCGCGCGAAAAACCCACGCCAACCAAAGGTGGTTGACCGCCAGGGCGAGCAACGCCACAGGGCCCAGAACAAAGAGAAAAGTCCGGTAATCCAGTGCGCCAAATGAGGCACAGAGCATATTTTGTGGATTCCCAATCACGGTCGCAACACTCCCGGTGTTCACGGCCGTGGCGAGCGCCAGCACAAACGGGAGAGGTTTAAGGCGGTATGCGTGTATGAGGCGCAGCAACACAGGCGTGAACAGAATGGCCGCAGCGTCGTTGGTGATGAACGCAGCCGATATCCCAGCCCCCCAGATCACCGCGGCCAGGAGCGCTCGCGGCGTTCTCAGCCGGCCCATCGCAAGTGATTCAGCCCAGGAAAAGACGCCATCATTGGTCAGAATAACCCCAAGGCCCATCACGCCAAAGAGCAGAACAATCGTGCGCCCATCCACCGCAGCCAAGGCCTCAGACGGCGTGAGCACGCCAAAAAGCACCATCGCCACCGCCCCGATGAGTACCGAGGATGGACGATCGATCTGAATCACGTTGAGCCTGCGCACGGTGATGAGCAGGTAGGTGAAAACAAAAATGAAAAGTGAGGTCACGAAATATCAGCGAAGATTATGAAAAACCTTCTGAACGTCGTCGTCTTCTTCAAGTCGATCCACACATTTCAGAACTTCTTCCTCTTGTTCCTCAGTGAGGTCGCTCCACGTGGTCGGGATATGTTCGTCGTCGGTCGAAACCGGCTCGATTCCAAGCTGCTCCAGACCCGCCTGCATGTCACCAAAAGAGGTGAACGGGCATCGCACAATCAAAAGCGGCTCGCCTTTTTCGCCCTCTCCGTCCACAAGCTCTTCGAGACCAAAGTCGATCAGCGAAAGTTCGAGTTCGTCCCGATCAACGCCTTCGGGGTCGAGGCGGAAGACGCCCATATGGTTGAACATGAACTGGACCGAGCCAGAGCTGCCCATATTTCCGCCGCCTTTATTAAAGTGCATGCGGATATTGGCGACGGTTCGCGTCACGTTGTCGGTCGCCGTTACAACCAAAATCGGGACGCCGTGGGGCGCGTACCCTTCGTAAATGACTTCGGCGTAGTCGCTCTGATCCGTACCCATGGCGCGTTTGATGGCGCCCTCGATATTATCCCGAGGCATCGACGCCGCGCGGCAATTCTGAAGAACCCGACGCAGCCGAGGATTCGAATCGGGGTCGGGTCCACCGGCCTTCACCGCAATCGTGATGTCCTTACCAAGACGGGTAAACGTCTTGGCCATACGGTCCCAACGGGCGAACTTTTGTGCTTTTCTGGCTTCGAAAAAACGACCCACGTGATCCTCCTAGACTCCGAATCCCTTGAGTTCTACTCGCGGATTTTTACAGACGCAAGCGGCCTGAGTGGGACATTTTTCAGGTGCCCGTTTCACATGAGGTTTCCGAGCAAACGATACCCTCAGCGCTTGGAGGCAATGTCTGGGCAATCAGCTCAAGGATGGCTTCGCGCAAAACCGAGGCCGGCTGTGCCCCGGAAACGGCAAATTTCTGTTCGAATACAAAAAACGGGACGCCGGAGATTCCCAAGTGACGGGCGCGTTCCTGGTCTTTACGAACCACGTCAGCCCAGGTTGGGTCGTCAAGCGCAGCCACTGCACTGTCGCGGTCCAGACCGACTTCAGCGGCCAAAGCTGTCAACGCTTCACGGTCAGAAATCGCCACGCCATCGGTGAAATATGCCTTCATCAGGCGCTCTTTCATGGCGTCGCCCTTTCCGAGGCTTTGAGCCCATTGAATCAGACGATGGGCATCAAAAGTATTTCCGGTTTTTGCATCCGAGAATTTAAACTCGATGCCATCCTGAGCACCAACATTCGTGACGTGTTCACCCATCTGCCGCGCTTTTTCGACACTCGTGCCGTATTTCTTGGCGAGCAGCTCAGTCAGGTCGCCCGTGATTCGAGCCGGCGCACGTGGATCAAGTTCGAAGGAACGCCATTGAACCGTGACGGAATCTCCGAGCCCTTCCATTGCGGTTTCGAAACGACGTTTTCCGACATAACACCAAGGACAAACAACATCGGACCAGATTTCTACGTTCATTTTACATCTCTGAAAGCAGCGAGCGCTTCTTGCGCTTGCCTGAACTCAGATGCCATCCGACCGACCAAAGTTTCGACCGAGACTTCGTCGTGAATCGCGCTGACGCCGTGCCCAGCGGACCAGACGGTCTTCCAAGCTTTCGCTTCGTCGCCAACCGAAAGCTTTTTCCCAAAATCAACGTCGGCCGGGTTGGTAATCTTGGCCAAATCAAAGCCGTTATTTTCGAGACTTTGACGCATGAAATTCGCAGGAACACCCGATACTGCGGGCGTGTGAACGATGTCCTCTGCGTGCGCGTCCCGAATCATTTCTTTGTACTCTTCCTGCGCATCGGCCTCGGTCGTCGCGATAAATCGTGTGCCCATATAGGCCAAATCGGCGCCCATCGCGATGGCGGCCGCGACGTCTCTTCCACTCGACAGGGCCCCGGCCAACAAGATCGTGCCGTCGAAAAACTCCCGAATTTCGGCGAGCAGCGCGAACGGGTTGATCGTGCCCGCATGCCCGCCAGCTCCGCCTGCCACCAAAATCACTCCGTCCACACCTGCCTCAGCGGCTTTTTCGGCATGACGACGATTGGTAATGTCGTGAAAGACGAGTCCACCATAAGAGTGCACTGCATCGACAACGTCTTTGACCGCGCCCAACGAGGTGATGATCAACGGAACCTTCTTTTCGACACAGACCATCAGGTCAGCCTGCAATCGAGGGTTCGAACGATGAACGATCAAGTTCACGCCAAACGGCGCGCCGTTGGTCGCCGCTGCCACTTCGTCCACACATTGCGAAAACAACTCGGTCGTGCGGTGGTTCAAGGCCGGAAACGTCCCAACGATGCCCGCATTGCAGCACGCGATCACGAGGTCGGGCCCCGAAACAAGGAACATGGGCGCTGCGACGACGGGCAAACGAAGATTTTTGAAGATTGGACTGAGCATCTCGAACTCCTAAGTGGTGGGCCTTACGCTTGGTCTACTTCATTCTGAGACGACGCAACAGCCAATTTGGCATTGAGCAAGAGCGCTAAGAGCACCGCAGCCACAAGCACCCACGACAGGATCGCAGCCGCGTAAATCGATTTCGACAGAACATCACCCGACCACCACGCCAGCAAAATCAAGACTCCAGAAAAACTGAATCGGCCCACCAGACTCAATAGCGACAAATAGGTGGCGCGAACATGGGCGGGTACTCGCGGGGTGATGGCCTCCCGCATCGGGGCATCCTGCAGGGCCCGCGGGACCGAGCGAAACGCCAGGGCCGCCGCGATCATGGGGCTTGAAAAAACCATGCTTGTCATCACCAGCGCCTGCAACGCCATCGCAGAAATCAACACGCGTTTAAGA
>JBFFMO010000302.1:0-5796 GCA_041554035.1 Allomicrovenator sp.
CACTGTTTGCACTGATGCAGGACAAACCAATCCGGTGCTCACCATTCAAGCTCGTAGCATCATGGATTTCAGCGCCGCATACGATGTCGCGACGCCTGAAGGCGAAAAAATCGGCGCGTTGAAACGAGACGGCATGAAGAGCCTTCTGCGCGATAAATGGCTGATCATGGACGTCAACGACGCGACGATTGGTGAGATCGAAGAAGACAGCATGCTTTTTGCGATGCTGCGACGCTTTTTGTCGAATCTAATTCCACAAAAATTTGACGTCACCATGGGTGGCAATTTAGTCGCCGAATTTAATCAGAATTTTAATCCATTCGTGGCAAAATTCGATATCGATTTTTCGAAAGACGTGAATAAAGAACTCGACCGACGCCTCGGAATTGCTGCCGTTGTGCTGCTTCTGGCCATCGAAGGAAAGCAGAAATAAGCCTATTTATCTGAGCTTTTTTCGCACAGATAATCCGCCATTTCGCAAGCCTTGCGACGAAAGTCGAGACCCTCTGCGGTCTCGACTTCTCCACCCAATCCATCCAAAAATAAAGTACCTTGGCGATAACACGCTGCAGCCTCCCCTTGCCTGCATGCTTGGGCGCTCACGTCTCGTTCCACATCGGCAATTTCCTCTAGCGATTCCTCATCCAGGAGGTCGGGAAAGCGGAGTGCCTTTTCGCATGCCTGCCATTTTGTCGGGCATAATTTGGCCAGGTTTTCTGCACCTTGGACACGAGCCGGGCCGGTTAGAAACTCAATTTGTGCTTCAAAGAGGATATCACACGACAGAAAGTCCTTGTCACATGCGGTCTGCATGGCCGTGAGCCCTTCGGCGACCTCCCCATCACTGGCCGAGTTTCTCCCCGTCACCGCGCAGGCTTGAGAAGAGCCAAGCGCACAACCCTTTTCTAAAAAGACCGGTTGTTCTGCCTTGGCCAAATCGGGTGAAAGGCTTGCACCAAAACACGCCGCGCCGGCCCCCAATTCACACCCATTCTTCAGGTCGACAAGCGCAGCAGCTTCATCGGCTTTCGCTCCAATTCCCTGGCGTTTATAGACACCTAAACGCGCACAAGACTCGGCGTCGTTCTGGGAACAACCCGTCTCGACAAGATGTCTCGCCATCTTCGTTTCTCGCAGACTCAACGCCGCGGCCGCCTGCACGGAACACTCCACAGGAGCGCCGTCCTCGCAGATATTTGTGATCGCCGTCGTGTCTCGATATTTCTGAAACACCTCCTGCCTGACGTGCCCCTCCTCGACCTCAGCAGCCGAGGCCTCGTAGGTGCCATCCCGGACCCAAATCTCGCCGGTTGGGATGAATCCGTACTGCTTTTCGAGGAGTGTGAATGGATAGAACTCCGACGAACGCGTTTCAGTGCGCAAAACCAATCCGTCCTTGGTCACCTCTTTTCGAATCGACGTACTCTGCCCGTCCACTTCGGCAACACTTTCACCCAGACGAGCCCCGCGAACGATCGGCGAAGGCACGGCCAGCCTCATCGTTCTGACCTCGTTTAATTTGACCAAAGCCAACATACTTTCGGCCGTCGCCCAGTCGCCGGTCTGGGACAACGTGTTTGTGATAATGGGATAATTAAATCGAATCACGGTGCCATGGGGATCGAGTACGACCTGACTTGCCTGGCAATTTGGGCCCTCTCCAACCTGAGTGAACACCCAAAACTTTTTGGTCGGGGTTGGACGGAACCACATCGAACACTCGAACTCGAGTTCTGTTACGCCTGAAAATTTCGACGTGCGTGTCCCCTCGAAGGACGACAAAGCCGCGACACCCGTTGAAGGGGTGTCACTGCTGTCTTGCGTCAGCGACTTGGGTTGAATAGGCGCGGACGCACCGCAGCCGTGCATGATCAACGCAATAAAAATGGCCCACTTATTTAACATCTAAATCCTAAGACGCGCGAAATACGGCGCTAAGAGCCACCTGGAGCGGTTTCAGCTTTTCCATCGTCGACGACGAATCGTGTTCGGCTTCGCGAAACTCATCATCGAGGCCTTGCCGAACCTCAAACGCAGTATCATGAATTTTCAGGACGCCGCACGCCACCAAGATTTCTAAGAGATCCTCGTCGTCGCCCTGTTCCAAGAGCGCATCCGGAGCATGTCGCAAAGCCTTCGGAATGCCCTGGACGATCACGAGACCGAGCTCCGCTGCAAAACGTTCAATCACCGCACGCAACGTGCCAATTTCACGATCGTGCGCCCAAATTTTGATGCCGTACATGTCGCGTGTCAGCCGCACGATTGGACGTTTTGCCACGTCCCGGTAGGTCAGCAATGCTGCGGTCAGGGTCACAAAGGGCACACAACTGACGAGCAAACGTCGTAGATCCCGGCCACGTCGCTCCGCCACGTCCACGTTGGACTCGTTGATGGGCACAGACCCAAACCAGGTCGCCTTTCCGTCTGAGCTTTCGTACGAGGCGCGCTGCCACGTCGCAGCGCTGAGCTTATGGCCATGATCTCGCACAAAGATGACGACCTGCCGCGGGAACCCGATCCGCATTTCCTTCGATGACACGAATTGCCGGGCCGCCATCGCAGTTAGAAACGTCCGACCGGGAAAATCTAAGACCAGGTTCCGGTACTCGGTTGCCGGAGCCCCCGTCAGCCAATCGATACGCGACGCTTGATACGCCGCGTCCAGCATATGGGCCACGCCCGAGGCCCGACGCTCAACCGTCGATTCCGCCAGATCTGACATCGCGTCGATCGCCTTTTCGGCCGCCGCACGCGTACTCAGTCGTTCAACGCCATCGACGTCAGCACTTTCACGTTTCAGGGCATTGATCCCCTGAACCAATTTCTGCCGAAACATGGCCTGCGAAAAAAGCCGACCTCGCGCCGGAACGCTGTGCGCAAAAGCAGACCCTGTCTCGGTGAACCCATGCACGCCACCTCGGGTGTGCAAGAATCCGAGCCACCTTCCAAATTCCAAATAATAATGGACGGTTCGTTCATCGACCTGCAGCTTTTCGGCCAGCGTCTCGCTGTCAAAGACCCCGTGAACGAGCTGGTCAATCAGTTTGATGAATAGAGGAAGGCTGTTCGCCTGAGGAACATCAGTGATCGTTGCCGTAAGATCTAACTGAAACGTTTCGTCTTCCATGCTCCCATATTAGCAGGTTGGTTTGCCTAAGACACCGTTCAACCGCCCAGCGCTAAACGCCACGCCAAAACAGGGAGAATCGCCACCAGACCCGCGGCGACATCATCGAGCATCACGCCAAATCCACCATGAATATGATCATCGATCTTCCGGATTCCGAAAGGTTTGACGATATCGAGCACTCGAAACCCAATAAACCCAACGACACACTCCGCGAAAGTCAGGTTCACAAAGGGCGCGAGCGCGATCCAAACACCGACCCATTCGTCGATGACGATTTTCCCACTGTCGTCTTCCTCAAGCGCTTTGCCCGCCCGATCGCACCAAAACACAGAAACAACCGTCACGGCGCTCAAGAGGGCGAGGTGCTGAAACAGGGACAAGGTGTGGGAGAGCCAGTAAATCGAGGGCAGCGCGACGGCTGCGGCGTAGGTCCCTGGCCCGCCGGGGAGATGGCCGATGCCTCCACAAGTGGCCATGAACATCGAGAACGGTGCCCGACGCCAGGCCAATTTCGTCTTACTCATCAAAACCCCAGCTAAAAATACGAGCCTGGAGCGCCTCGATTTGGCCGCTGTATTTTTTGACCATCAGCGCCACAAAACCTGCGAGCAACGCGCCCGCTAAAATATCCAAAATGAAATGATGCCCGAAATACACGGCAAAAAAACTCATCCCAAGGGCGTGCAAGATCGCCAGAACACGCACGGGCCCTTTGACCCAAATCGCGACCCAAACCGGCACGGCCACATGAAGCGAGGGCATGGCCCCAAACACGTAGGCACTTTTTGCATACACACCGGCGAAATGATGATTGCCCATCATCGCGTCGACACGAAGCAGCCCCGCAGCATTTCCAATGACTTCATGGGCCCCCATCTGAGTCCCTGCAAACCAAGGCGGAGCAACCGGCCATGCCGCTTGGATGCAAAACGCCAAAACGTTTAGCACCATAAATCCCCACAAGAAACCGTAGGTGCGGCCCGCTTGTGTCGGGTCCTTGCTGGACCTCCAATAAAATACGATCGCCACCACAATACCAAACACGAGATGGGACGAATAAAACACCGCCCCCACCCAATCCAGCCAAGGCGCCGTGCGCGTCGAAAGCCATTCCACGGGTCCCACGACGCCGTGGGGGGTGGAGATCCCGAAAAGACGCAATTCCATCGCATCCACGACGCCAATCGACACCCGACCTCGGGCCGACACATCAAAAACCCGCAGAAAGTCGTACACAAGCGCGAAGATCAGAATCGGAGTCCACGTCAGGGCCATTCGACGCGTCGGTCGAACAACGACCAGGCCAACGAACAACGACAAGACGAGGACATGTTCCACGCGCAAAGGATTGAAATATCCGTACGCTATCAACGCCGGAACGATCCCCGCCATACGCCACGCGCCGTTCACGGGAGTGGCCGCAGCTCTTCGCGCGCCCCCATGATCGCTGCAATGGCCACCGAAGAGCCCAAAATCACGCACAGACCGACCGCCGCCACCCACCCAAGCGAAAAGAGCCCGAGATGATGCGACATCGTCAGCGTGGAAAAACCAATGATCGAGGTCAAAAACGCGGCCGAGACCGACACCACGGTGGAAACCAATTCGCCAAAATCGCGCGGATGCGCGCGCAGATGAATCAGCAGATGAAACGACGCGTCCACTCCCAATCCAAGCCAGATAGGCAGCACCAACACGTTAATAAAATTAAAAGGATGTCCAGTCATGGCAACGACCCCCGCGGCTGCAGCAATAGAAAAACTAAGGAACCCAAAGAGGCGCAACGTGTCCATTCGAAATCCGAATGCCAGAAGTGCCACACCAAGAAGACCAGCAAGCGTCAGGCCAACCATCCACTCCGTGTCCCGTTCAACATAATGCAAAATATCTACCAGCAACAAAGAATCCGCGACAGCGTCCGCGGTTTGCCCCGGTTCGGCGGCCGGCAATCCGCGAATCAGGGCCGAAAACTGCTGCGATCCCGCAGCTTCGTTCAGGTCGACGCCGGGCATGATCAAGACCACCCCCGCGTCCGGACTGTCGCGCCGACTGAACGGCACGTAGATGTTGCGAGGCAGGTTCTCTTTGGTCATGGCCCCATGCTCCAAGACGCGCGTAATCTCGGTATAAAAATCCTCCACCACCTCGGTTCGCGCTGCCTTTGGGACCTTGTCGATCTGGTCTCGGAGTCCCTGAAGGATCTCGAGCTTCTTGTCCTGCTCAATGGGAATCACATCCCCCAACGACAAGACGGCCGCGATCGCAGCGCCATCCGGACCAGCCTGCCGCGCCTTGAGTTCGTTGACCACAGCGACTCGATGCTCGTCCGACTCCACCATCACCACAGCCGGAGTCTGAGACCCGCCAACGACTTTGTTCACCATCTCGTCGAGTTCCCAGGCCCGCCCCTCAGACATGGCAAGACTTGCAAACGAACGGTCAAAGCTGATTTCAGGAAGCCCCATGCCACCAATCACGCCAGCGCCCACCAGTGAAATCGCGCACGCCGTGATCAAAGCCCGCATGTGTTTGGGACGCTCCGTCGCTGAAAAACCCTTGAGTCGACGGTCCAAGAACTCCCCTAAAACGCTGGCCAAAGAAGGCCGAAGGAAATCAGAGGGCAACAAGAAGAGCAGAACGGGCAGCAAAGTCGCGTAGGCCAA
>JBFFMO010000303.1:0-5777 GCA_041554035.1 Allomicrovenator sp.
CGACTCTACGCAAAAGCCGAGCGATGGCCGTCACTGGTGCATCTAAATGAACGCGAACTCCAGCTCATCGACGAGGCCGAAGAAGCCGCGGCGATGTGGGTTCGAAACGCCGAGATCGCCAACGCCAAGTTGGGCGATGCCGTTTTGGCCGAGCGTTCGTATCGTGCTGCGTTGTTGTTGGTGCCCGATTTCATTCCGGCTCTTGAGGGGTTGGGACGCATGCTTGCCAGCGGAGATCGGTTCTCGGAGCTGATCGCGATGACTGACAGGCAAATCGAGGCAACACTCGACGACGCCGAAAAATGGCGCCGACTTGGTGCTGTGGCGGAACTCGTGGAGACGCGTCCAGGGCACGAAGTCGAGGCCATTGCGCTCTATGAGCGCATGCACGCTGCGCGTCCTCATGATGGACATGTTTCAGAGACTCTGGCCGTGCTTTACCGACGCTCAGGCCAGTGGCAAAACCTTTGCGCGTTGAATGCCCGACTTTCGGAGCGCGGCGACACCGCCGAGCGCGCCCGTTTGCGAGCTGAAGAGGGGTTCGTGTTTGAATGGAAACTCGAAGACCCTGCAGCGGCGTTCGAAAACTACGTGCTCTCGCTCGAGGAAGCACCGGAGCAGGTTCATGTTGTGGAAGGTCTGATGCGAACTTGGTCGGCATCAGGTGTCGATCCGGCAGTCCTGGCCGACGATCTTGAAGACCTCGCCGGCCGCACCACTGATATTGCGTGCCGCTCAGCCTATAACCTTCTGATTGCACGGTTGCGGGAGCGTTCGGATAAATCCGCAGAACGCAGCCTGACTTTCCGGCTGCACGGCGATGCAGACGTCTTCGAAAACCAGGCCGTGATTCGCCTTGCACGCGCATGTTCTGGCCAACGTCGCACTCTTGCTGACTTCCGTTCTACGCGCCCGTTGAGCGCCGGGGAACAGATCATGGACGCTGAACTCACGGCTCCAGATGCTCAGGTCCGCAAAGCGCTGATCGAGGTCCTTGCGGACATGACCACAAACGAGCGCCAATGGGCGCTGGCATCTTTGCCCAGCGAGCATATCCGGGGCTTTGTGGCCGCCGAAGACAACGAATGGGAACACGTGCGCGCCGAGTTCGCACGCGTCCTTGAAGGAGACGAGCATCATGATGACGCCACGTCGCCTTCGGAAATTCGCCTGCGTGCGATCGAGGCCAGATTGGCCGGCGACGTTGAGGCCAGCATCGAATTCACCGAGCGGGAACTCGCTGTTCTTCGCAATCGGGAAATCGGGATCTTGCGCTGCGTCGAACTCGCCAACGCGACTCACGACCGAGCGTGGCTCTCACGCGCTACCGATATGGCGTTTCCAGCCGATGGGGCTCCAATCAGCGATGGCGCCGTCTTTGAACGCCTTCGTCACGCTTTGGAAGAATCCAAACAATGGGACCGCTTGCGTTTCGCCCTCGAGGTTCACGTCGAATTGTCGACGCACTCCGTTCAACGTCGCTCCGAGCTGTTTGAGGAACTTGGGTTGCTCTTGGAGCGTGAATTCGAGGACCTCGATGCGACGGCTGCGGCCTATCAAAACAGTGCGAATCTTGTGGACTCGCGCAGCATTCAGGCAGCTCTTGTGCGAGTGCACGAGGGACGAGGCGACATTGAGTCGGCCTGCGATGCCCAGGCTCGCCATCACGAATTGACGCTGGATAGTGACGTTTCGATCGACGAACGCCATGTGTCGGGTCTCCATCTGGCGGATTTGCTGGCGCGAAGCGGGCAGGGCGATGAGGCGGTTCGCTTGCTTGAAGGCCTTTTGCATCCCGCCGTCGAAACTCCGTCCTACCGCACGGTTCAGCGAGTTCTGGCCCATATGCATGCTGACCACGGCGATCTGGCCCGCGCAGCGACGCTGCTTGAGGCATTGATCGACCGTAAGCCAACTCTGGAAGACGCGCCCGATTGGCGTCGCTTGGTGCGATTGAAGCACGAAGATTTTGGCGATTTGGCGGCCGCGTACGGGCTTCAATGGAAGCTTGTTCGCTCGTTGCCAGGTTGTGTTGAAGACGTCGATGACCTCTTTGAGTTGGCCTTCGACATGAATGAACTCGGTGAATGTTGCACGCAGCTGGTGGCATTTGCGCGCGAACTTCGTGAAGAGCCGATTCGTTGGACCCTGATTGGTCGTGCGGCTGAGGCATTCGACGAAGACCTGCATTGGGCTGATGAAGCGGCGCGACTCTACCGTGAGTTGGTCGAAGTCACCGTGGGCGAACGCCAACTGCATTTCCGCCGTCGTTTGAGCTTCTGTTTGAGTCGTTCAGCGGGTCGTGAGGCTGAAGCCATCAAACACTTCACCGCATTGGCCAAGGCTGAGCCATTCGAACTCTCGAACTACCAAGGTCTGGCCGATTTGTACGAACGCATGCAGGCGTACGACCGAGCGCGCTTGTCGCGTCAAATGCTTCGAGCACTTCGTGTGAGCGTGCCAAGCGATGACATCCGCATCAAAACGGTTCCTTCTCGCGCACTTGAGTCGGCCGACGTTCAGTCGCTTCTCGTGCCTGAGATGCTGCGGCACGGTGTTTGGGATGTGCTGAGCGCAGCGATGCCGTTGGCCGAGAAGCTGTGGCCCGATGCGTTGCCTCAAAAGAAGGCACTGGACGGCGAGAAGGTTCGCGATACCCGGGTTCTTCAGATTCTGGAGAATGCGTTCGCGATGTTTGGCATCAAGCGAGTCCGCGCGGTGTCTAGCGATACCGGTCCTGTCGTTCCCTTCGTCTTCGACGACGGTACGGTCTGGTTCAACGAGGACGTCTTGGCGAATGCTCCTGAGGCTCAGGTTCGCTTTCTGGCAGGGTTTGCCGCTGCCATGGCGTATTCGAGCATGTCGTCGCTGGTCGCTTTTGACGGGCGCAACGTTTGGCACCTCATCGAAGGCGTCAAATACCGACAAACCGGCGAAGGTTTCACTGACCGCGTCGACGTTCAAAGCCAGGCGTTTGTGGAGTCGGTCGGCGGTGCGTTTGATACCGTTGCACGTCGCCGGGTCCAGCAGGCACTCGAAGGCTGCGATCAGCTTGCCGACGCTCATTGTGAGGCTTGGCCGCTCGAGCTTCAGCGATTCGCTTGTCGTGTAGGCTTGGTCGCCTGTGGAGAAATCGAGGCAGGCATTGCCGCGATGCTGCGCATCGACGGTTGGATTGAGCCGCTGAGCGAGGATGCGTCTCAACGCCGCATGCAGCGTTCACGAGAAGTCGAAGAGTTGGTGCGATTCGCATTCTCCGAGGAATACCTTGAAGTCCGCTACCGTCTGGGACTCAGCGGCCGTCCAAGTCAGCTCGCCTGAGGGTGGGCCTCGGCCACAGGCCGCGCCGAGTCATAAGCTTGAGGTGAGCGGGGCAGGGTGATTCTGAACTCTGCCCCGTGATCCGGCGAGCTCTTCACGGTGATGAAACCACCGTGCATCTCCACAAATCGTTTTGACACCGACAGACCAAGGCCAATGCCACGTTTGCCGAACTCGAACTCACCGCTGCTATGGTATTGCGACTGGAACGTGCTGAAAAACGGCGCAAACACCTGAGCGATGTCTTCTTCGCTGATGCCTATCCCGTGGTCTCTGACCACGATCTGGAAATGAGCAGCATCGCTCGCAGGCACGAATTTCACCGAAATCGCCTGTCCGTCCCGCGAAAACTTGATGGCGTTCATCACCAGATTCACCAAAACGTCCGTCATTTTTTCGCTGTCGACTTTGACTGATTCGAGCGATGGGGCGACTTCAAACACGACTTCTTGACCGCGTTTTTCGATGAAGGGAGCGACCTGTTTGCGCACCATTTCGATCAATTCTGTGGAGCGGATGTTTTCCAAATCCAACGTGATATTGGAGGCCTCGGTCGAGAGCATTTTGAAGATTCGATCCGAGATTCGCTTCAGCCTGTTTGCACTGGCCTCGATCCCGGTAATCGCCTTGCTGATGATGACGTTAGGGGTCGACATGAGTTCGCGTCGCAGCAAGAATTCATAACCCAGAATCACTGCAATTGGGGTGTTCAGCTCGTGACTGACGACCTCCATGAACACGTTCTTGATGCGGTCATGCAATAACAACTCACGGTTGGCCGCGCTGAGCTGTTCATTTTGTTCGGCCAGTCGAGCATTCGCTTGTCGCAGCTGCTCAACAAGGGTTTCGCGTTCTTTGCGCGCCGCATAATACTCAAAGGCCTGTGCGACAAAGAGCTTGAGTTCCGAGGGGTTCCAGGGTTTGGCGATATACCGATAGACGTGGCCCTCATTGATGGCCTCGACCACGTTTTCGACGCTGCTGTAGCCGGTCAGCAAGACGCGGACGATATCGGGGTGGGTCACGCGCATGTCGGCCAAAAACTCGATGCCGCTTTGTCGTGGCATCCGCTGGTCCGTCATCACGACGTGGATCTCATTCTTAGCCAACAACTCACGCGCTTCGTCGAGCGTGCATGCCGTCAGAACACGATACTCGTTTCGAAAGAGTCGTTCGATGGATTCCAAAATGTCCGGCTCGTCATCGACGACGAGAAAAGTCTGCATTCGTTTCCTTCTGCGTACTCGGCCCGAGACTAGAGCGTCCCGATGATCCCTAAAAATTCCGACTCGCCGATGATGCTGATATTTGCACCATCAGCATTATAGGCTTCCGCCTTTTCCAATTTGTTCGTTCGCCAGCCACTCTGAAACTTCTCAAAATCAGCGTCGCCGATCACGAGGTAGTCCAAATCTTTGATGACGCCTGAGGGAGACTCCCCTCCAAGTTCTACGACCTTCTTCTGGGCATCCTTGCGCGACATCGCTTCTAAGGCACCGGTAAACAGAAATTTCTGTCCTGCAAGCGGTGCATCTTCGGCAGGCGCGTCGGCTGCGGTCGGGAAGCGCAGGTTGAGCATTTGCGCCAACTCCTCAATGTCTTCGCGACGCTCTTTCAGGCCCGTGGTGACGCTTTCAGCGATCACGTCGCCGATCGTGTGGATGGCGGCCAGTTCGTCTTTGGTCACGGCCAGAATGGACTCAAGGTCGGGGTAGTTGTTGACCAGAATCTTAGAGACGTGATTTCCCAATTCATGGATGCCGAGCGCTCGGAGGAAGACATCGGCTTTTACGTTTTTCTTCTCGGCAATGCGTTCGATCTGTTTTTCAGCCAGTTTTCGGCCAACTCGTTCCAGATCCAGAAGCGCATCGACGGTCAGAGTGAAGAAATCAGCGGGAGCGGTGAGGATTTCGGCGTCGTACATGGATTCAAGGAGTTTCGGGCCAAACCCCTTGATCTCCATCACCGAGGCAAAATGCTCCAACTGGCGGATGCGCGATCCACGGCAATTATCGCGATGGTTGGCCGTCAAGACGTCGGCTTGGCGCACGGTCTCGCCGCCACAAAATGGGCATTCACTCGGAATCGTCACCGGTTCTGTACCCGCTTCCAAGACCTTTTCAAGGTGAGGAATCACGCCACCGCGGCGAATCATGAGCACGCGCGAGCCCAGCATCAATCCGCCTTCTCCACCCAGCTTTTCCATGATGCTCAGGTTGTGGAGGCTGGCTCGGGTGACCGTGGCGCCGGAGAGGTCCACGGGGTCGACAATTCCCACAGGGTTGAGGGCGCCTGTCCGAGAAACGCTCCAGTGGACTTCGCGTAGAATCGATTGTCCGGCATCACCCTGGAATTTGTAGGCGATGGCGAAACGTGGATGGTGGGCCGTGAGCCCCATTCGTTTTTGTTCGGCGGTATCGTTGACCTTATAGACGACGCCATCGGTGTCGTAGTTC
>JBFFMO010000304.1:0-5757 GCA_041554035.1 Allomicrovenator sp.
CCGACCGCGGCTGCGGCGAAAATCAGCCCGGGCCCCAGAACTTTCCAAAATGAGGACCGGTCAGACATGATGCCTCAGAACGAAAACGAAAATGACATTTCGGGATAGATCGAAGAGCAATCGAAACAATCGGTGATCACACGCTCGTAGACGACACCACCACTGATCGCGACGTTTCGTTGCACAGTGGTGATTCCGAGTCGCCCACCCACCGATTGCTGATCGTCAAAGTCTTGGCCGACATACCAGTAACGGTAAAATCCACCGATATAGGGATGGATTTCTGGCACCTGCCAGAACACGTAGCGGGTGCCGGGAGTGAACGTGGCCACAAAGGGGTCGTGGGCCAGCCAGGCTGCGGTCGTGAGCGAAAGTTCGAGGCCTTTTGCCACGAAGTACCCCGCGCCGATCGACACGACGACGTAGGAGCCGCCTTCCGAGACCTGAACGCCGAGCCCGCCCGAAACACTGATATTGCCTTCGTCGAACGGCGTCGGCGCCGATTCTGCGGTGGCCAAAGATGGGAGGCTGGCAAAAAAAATGACCAGCAGCAGACGAGCGGTCATCGCGTCACCGGGTAAAAAAAGTAATACCCGGTTTGGTACGCAGTGGGACGGAATCCGTCAAGATGGCAGGGAGTTCAGCGGTAAATTGTACGAGAGATTTCTTCGCCGTCGTTGTCGAAGTTGACCCAGAGGCCTTCTCGTTCGCCGTTGTGGTACTCGCCTTCCGACTTCAAGGCGCCGTTGGTGTGGTACTGAACCCAGATGCCTTCTTTCGTGCCGTAGTCGTACATGCCTTCTTCTGCGACTTCTCCGTTCGTGTGGTAGCGAACGAAGGGACCATGACGGGTTCCGCGATCAGTGCTGCAATAGGTTTCGTAGTCTGTGACAACCGAATCGGTGTAGATCGGGCAGTCGAGCTCTGGCAGTTCAGGTTCACGTTCGACTTCGACGTACACGATGCTGGTGTGGTGGTCGTGATAACGCTGGTATCGAGGATAATAAACGTAGCGGTAGCTGCGATGATATCGAGGATGGACGTACTGCACGCGATGGCGCGGGTAGGTCACGACCGACCGATGCGTGACGGACGGGCGGCGGTGGCTCGATCGCTCGCGTCTGTTGTGTCTGTCGCGTGAAGTCTGCCGCACCGTGGTGGTGGTTCGAGTGTTGGTTGTCCGTTGGGCAACCACCGGACGACGTTCCGTGGTTCGTGTCGTCGTGACTGTGCTTGAACCCTTTTTCTTCTTCTTTTTTGAAGACGTGGTGGTTCGCTTGCCAGCCTGCTTGTGCACACGCTCACCGCCTGTGCGGGATTCTCGGATGATTTGCTGGGCTTGTGCGTCGGAAGTATCGAGAAATGCGATGCTGCCCAAGATGAGTGCAGCGACAATCGGCAATGCTTTGAAAATGTTCATTGGGTTCACCTGTGTTCTCGCGTCAAACCAGACACGTCGTTCGTACATAAAGACGACCCAAAAACGCGTGTATTCAACTTCACGCCAAAAAAATGGCATCTGTGGCCGACAGGGTCAAAGATATGCATTGGAGGCAGGTATGCAACATGTTGGAGATGAATTTGCGGTTTGGCGCGTGTTGCTGAAGCCCTCAACTCGACCGGGCCCAAGAGCTGGCGTGGTCTTGGCGAGCGTGTTGGGAGTGCCTCTGAGAGAAGCTCAGGACACGCTGAAGCTGACCCCCTTTCATATCCCGATAAATCTTTCGAAAGACGAGGCCCTCGATCTCGCGGAAAGACTTCGTGCAGTGGGACTGATCGTGGAGCCCGAGCCCGTCACAAATCCACCGACGATCACGTGTGCCACGCATTCCAACCTGTCGAATGACGGGCAGTGCAAGGATTGCCGTCAGTGGATCTGCATCGTTGACCGCGCAGCTGCCGTGGGCGCGTCGTTATGCCCCGATTGTTATCGGACCTTTTTGACCCGGCGTGTTTGGAGGCACGGACGCACAGCTGTCTTGTTGGCTGTGCTTGTCGGCGTTTTGGTTTGGGCTTGGGAGGATCGTCAACGTCGTGAAGACCGCAGGGAATGGCGCGTGCCGCTCAAAGTGGGCCTTTTTGTGATTCAGGACGGCGATGTCGATCCCGCCGCGATCGCGGGCTTGGACGGACGCGCTGCCGAGATGATGGATATTTTGGAGGTCGAATATCAGCGTTATGACGGCAAGATTTCCCCTTTTGAATTACGAGTCTTGGGACCCATCGCGCTTCCAGAAGTGTTGCCAAAACTGGAAAGTGACGACTTCTTAGAACGCGTCGAATTCACGTTCCAAATGTGGCTTTTCCGCCGTTCGGTTTCAAAGTCACTGGGGGAGCCCACCGACGATATCGACGTGAGCATCCTGCTGGTGACGCGGCCAGCGCGCGGGAAACAGCCCCGGATTTTTGAAGGAATTGCCGCCAGTGATGGGGATTTTGGTGTCGTTCAGATTGAGCTGAGTGAGGACACGGTTGATCTCGCAGTGATCACCGCGGTCCATGAAATGCTTCACACGTTAGGGGCGCGGGACAAATACGACCCGAGTACGGGGGAAGCCGAGTATCCTGCTGGATATGTTGACGCAAGGACTCGCTATCCGCAGCGATACATGGAGATCATGGCCCACGATATCCCGCTCGCTGACGGCAAAAGTCGTTTGCCAAGCCTTGTGGGAGAGGTTCGCGTCGGTGATTCCACAGCGCGTGAAATCGGCTGGATTCGCTAAACGTGCTTTCTCGCTTCACAAATCCGGCGGAATCTGCCAAACATGAGCAGAGCAGCCCTCCCGCGGGTAGCGGTTGCGACAGCCCTCCAAACTAAAAATAGCGTTCATCATCATTTTTGGACGCATCCAGCAGTAGCGGTTACATGGGTCGAAAACGACGCAGAAGCCGGGGCCGCAGCGGGGAATCAATTTCCACAGTTAACCCCGAAGAATTCACAAGGTTACACGAGCACCTTACCGATTACACGCCCATCCAACCTTTGGAACGAATTCAGCTCGAGACGACTCGTGACGAACCGATAGGCCGGATACTTGACCTCATCACCCCAATTGGGCGTGGTCAGCGTGTTCTCGTTACCAGTCCTCCAAAAGCCGGTAAGACGATGCTGCTTCAACGCATCGCCAAGGCTGTGAAGGCCAATCACGAGGATATCCACCAGATCGCGTTGCTCGTCGACGAACGACCTGAAGAAGCCACAGATTTCACGCGAAATTTGCCGATCGATGTGCGCTTCTCGACCACAGACCGCACGCCTAAAGAGCATATCGCTCTGGCTGAAGCGGTGTTCAAAGAAGCCGTCGAACGCTTGTTGGACGGTCAGGATGTTCTGATTCTTTTGGACTCCATCACTCGACTCGCACGGGCGTATAATACGACTTATGCCAGCTCAAGCCGCACGCTTTCGGGCGGTGTTACGGCGGGTGCGCTCGATCGGCCACGGCAGCTTTTCGGAACGGCACGAAACCTCGAAGAAGGTGGAAGCCTGACGATCATCGCTACGGCATTGGTCGACACCGGAAGCCGCATGGACGAAGTGATTTTCCAGGAGTTCAAGGGGACAGGAAATTGCGAAATCGTTTTGAGCCGCAAGCTCGCCGAACGACGGTTGTTCCCAGCGGTCGAGATTTCGACCAGTGGAACACGGCGCGAAGAGATGCTTCTTAACGATATCGAGCGTGAGAAGTACCCCGTGCTTCGTCGCAAACTCGCCGATATGGGCGAGGTCGAGTCGCTTGAGTGGATGCTTAAACGCACCAAACAATCGCGAACGAACCTTGAACTCATCAAGGGCATGTTGAACTGATTCCGGATAGGAATGGGTTCGCCGGGCTTCTGCCCGGCATCGCGACTTACACGGCCTTCGAGAACCCTGTTTGCTTCTTGCGATAGGTGTCGAAGATGCCCGCAATATTTCTGACAAAGAATCTGCCCTTGGGGGTCACACGAAACCCAACCTCGTCAATTTCGACAAGGTCTTCGTCGGCGAACGCCTTGAGCTCGTCGAGTTCGGCCGCGAAATAGGTGCCGAAATCGATGCCGTGTTCTTTCGAGAAATCTGCAAAATCGATGTCGTTCGAACACATCGTGGCCATGATGGCTTCGCGACGTATTTGGTCGTCGGCGGTCAGCGTGATGCCACGGTCAATCGTGCGCGTTTTTTCGTCCAGCGAGTCGTTCCATTCCTCAAGCTCGCGAACATTTTGGAAATACATCGTCTTGGTTTGCGAGATCGACGACATGCCAAACCCATGAATATCCGTGCCTTTCCACGTGCTGTATCCCTGGAAATTCCGTCGCAAATTTCCGGATTCCAATGCGGTGGAAAGCGCGTCATCGGGCAGCGCAAAATGGTCCATTCCGATGTGTTTCCAGCCCGCTTCCACGAATTGCTCTGCGGCCTGTTTAAAGAGTTCGAGCTTTTCATCTGGGGCGGGGAGTCGTGCTTCAAGTAATTTCTGCTGAGGCGCAGCCCAGGGCACATGCGCGTAGCTGTAAACAGCCAGCCGGTCGGGGCGAAGGCTGATTACGTCCTCGATCGTCTTTTTAAAACTCTCGCGTGTTTGACCCGGAAGTCCGTAAATAAGGTCGAAATTAATTCCACCAAATCCGGCGTCTCGCAGCCACTGAACGACCTGCGCGGTCTGTTCGAAAGGTTGCTCCCGATGAATGAGTTTTTGCACCTCGGGGTTATGGTCCTGAACCCCAAGCGACGCCCGGTTGAAGCCCGATTCCCGAAGGGCTTGCACGTGTTCCAGGCTGACTTCGCGTGGGTCAATTTCCACCGAAATTTCGGCGTTTTCAGCGACCTTGAGTTGCGAAGTCACCATATGCGCCAATTCACGCAATTCTTGGGGCGAAAAATAGGTGGGAGTTCCGCCCCCAAGGTGAATCTGAACCACCTCGCGGCCTGCCATATAGGGCATGCGCTGGGCGAATTCGACTTTGAGCCGTTCCAGATAGACCGCCGAAAGGGCCGTGTCTTTGGTGATGACTTTGGTGCAGGCGCAGTACCAACACAACGACTTGCAAAAGGGCAGATGGAAATAGATCGACAGAGGACCGTCGCCGCCCATTCCAGCTTCAAGTTCCGAGTTTTCGATGCCGCCAAACGACATGGCTGTCGGGTATGAAGTGTAGCGTGGGGTAGGGGTGTCGAATCGTTTCAAGAGTGTGCGGTCGATATTCACGGGTCGCTCCAGCAGAGGAATATGCGTCTCTGGGGAGCACCATCTATGCCACCGGCTTAGTGCTTTAATAATAAGGGGTTAGATGTTCCATTCGCGCTTCTTTCGCGCGAAGGTTGCGCCGATGCGCTAAAATTGCGTCGGCGCAAAGACTAAAGGCCCAGATTCTTGGCGATGATCTCTTTCATGATCTCTTGAGTGCCACCACCGATCGGCAGCAAACGCGCGTCGCGACTGAGGCGTTCAACGAGCGTTTCGCGCATATACCCCATGCCGCCAAAGAGCTGGACGGCCTCGTAGGTGACGTCCACCGCAAGTTCTGCGGCAAGGTTTTTGGCCATCGAAACTTCGCCCACCAGGTACTCCCCTTGGTCCACGCGAGACGCCACTTGATAAACAAAGGTTTTTGTCGCTGCCAGCCGCGTGGCCATGTCCGCCATTTTGTGGCGAGTGACCTGAAATTTCGAGAGAGGCCTTCCGAAGACTTTACGCTCGTCGATCCAGATACGGCATTCCTCAAACGCCATCGTGGCTGTGGCCACGCCGTAGGCGGCAAGCGCGAGGC
>JBFFMO010000305.1:0-5753 GCA_041554035.1 Allomicrovenator sp.
CTTCTTCAACTGGGTTGAGCAAGAGGTGCCATGGCTTGGGTACGGTCCTTCGGCCGCTGACCCTGTTACCGGTCAGATCATCTCCGGTAACGCCAACTTCAACGGTTCGGCGATTCGAACCTACGGACCGATCTCGGCCGACTACATTCAGTACGCCAATGGCGACTTGGATGAAGAGACCATCAAGACTGGCGACCACTACCGTCGCGAGCTTGCTGCACGTGCTACCACACGTCAGCAGCCACTTTCGCAGGAAGCGAAAATCGAAATGGCACGCCGTTCAGGCATTGCTGACCTCGGTGAAATTCCAACCCGCTTCAACCGCAAGCCTACCCTTGAGGAGCTTCCTAAGTCCTTCAAGAAGCTTGGACCGAAGGGAATGAATGCCATCGCAGCACGCGCTTCACAGAACGCTGAGCTTCAGAAGTCCTCGGATACACGTGCTCTCGAATTCTACGCGCAAGCCGATGTTCGAAACGTGCTCCTTCAGGATCAAGACTTCCGCATCATGATCGAAGCAGAAGCCACTCAGAAGTTCGGCCCACTCTTCACGGACGATGATTTTAACAACACGTATTTGGATTTGGTCGCGCCACAGCAGTCTTTGGACCGCTATGAGCAACGCAACAACTACTTGTCGTCGCGTAACATCATGTCCTTGGAGTCGGTCGACAACATGATCACGAATCTCGTGACCTATGCTGGCGTCGCAAGCATCTTCAAGGGCGCAGAACGTCAGAAAATCAGCGATTACTTCGTCAGCAAAATGTTCGTCGGAACTCAGCTTCACGAAGTCGGTCACACGATGGGTCTGCGACACAACTTCCAGGCCAGCACGGATGCTCTGAACTACCACGACACGTACTGGGACATTCAGCGCGCCATTTCGGAAGGCCTGATCACCGATGCTGATCGCTACGCAGTTCCTGCGGACAAGATCGGAACCATCGCCAACGTGAACGCACTTGGAGAAAAGGGTGTGGACCTTGGATACCTCAGCGAGTCGGAATTCCGCCTTGCTTCGGTCATGGACTACACCGGTGACTTCACGGGTCGTTTTGCTGGTCTCGGTAAATACGACCAGGCTGCAATCAACTTCGCGTATGCGGAAATGGTTGAAGAGTGGTCGGAAGACGCTGAGTTCCCTGAACTTCGCCCGACCTACTCCACCAGCCTCTTCCTTGATGATTACCGTCAGATTCCTGCAGTCATGGCCGGCGTTGATTCGCCGACCGCAGAGCAGTTCCAAGCCGGTATCAATCGAATCGTTAACGGTCGTGTTTACAAGCCAATCGCTGAGGTTCTCTCGAACCACATCGACGGTCTGAAGACCAACCGCACGAACTGGAAGAACCAGAGCCTCGCCGCATCAGGTCCGTACATGGACCGCACGGTGCCATACGCATTCTGCTCGGATGAGTACAACGGTTCGTCGCTCAACTGTTCGGTTTACGACTGGGGTTCCAACCAGACTGAAATCGTGAATCATCAGTTCAACACGTACCGCATGTTCAACCTGTACCGTCGCTACAACCGTGGCGGTCTGTACAAGGGCTACGAGAACGTCAACAACTACGCGAACTGGGTTTCAAGCATCTTCACAGCTGCTAACGTCCCATTCCGCTACTACTCGTACTACCAGTGGTACGATTACGGCGATTACACCGACGACCTTCGTTCGGCTGCAATCGACACGTTGAACTTCTTCACCGAAGTCTTGGCTCAGCCTGAGCCACAGCGTTACTGCATGTACAACGAGCAGACCTCGGAAGTGAGCAAGTACTGGTTCTACGACCTTACCAACGTCTACGTTCCCGCTTCGTGGGACCGTGCCGGTGGCGAGTGCACGAACTACATCGACGTCGAACTCGGTGCAGGTCAGCCATACAACTACGATTTCACCAACGAATACGACTACCGCATCTCGCGCGTCGGCTCGAACGTGGACAAATCGGTCGCTACGCAGATGCTCTTCGGCATCAGCGGAAACTTCCTTCGTAGCGAGTTCATCACGGATTTCCGTGCCACGAACATCTCGTACTGGACCCTCTTCCGTCCTGAGCTTTACAGCATGCTTCGCGGCTTCATCGTAGGCGATTACAGCGGTGTCTCGGGTGTCTACAACCCACAGACTTCGTCGTACGACGCTCCGATCCTGGTCGACCGCGCCACCTTCGGCACGGGCGCTGCTAATCCTCAGGCCAACATGCGTCGCGTATATGTCCCAGTGAGCTTCAACAACCGTTTCAACATGTTGGCTTACTCGTTCATCTACAACAACACATGGCAGGACCGCGACGTCGACTTCGGTCAGTACGCCAAGGTTTGTGTCGGATACACTGAATGCCAGGAACTCGCACCAGGTGCCGTGGTCAAGGAATTCATTCACCCGATCACCAACCAGATCTACCGCGCTCCTGTTGCCAACGACGGCAACTCGATCTCGGGCGACCTTGTTGACCAGGTCAACACTCTTAAACTTCGTTACGTCGAAGCTAAGACTGCCCTTGACGGCGAAGCGCCAGGAACAGCCAACTATGCAAACCGTTTGGCCACTCTTGAGAATCGTTCGGAACAGATGGAAGATGTCGTTGCTCGTCTCGACATGATTCGCTACATCTGGAACGCGCTTGGTCCAGACCAGTTGCGCTAATCCGCTGAGCTGATTTTTTAGGACCACGCTCTCACTGGGCGTGGTCCTTTTTTTTTGATGATATTGCAGAGAGAAAACGACATGAAGAAATACGGACTGATGGCAGTGCTAGCCCTTACGATGGCCTGCGGCGACGATGACGCCACCACCAATAACGCCACGAACAACTCGACGAATGGGGCGAACAACACGACGAATAATTCGACGACGGTCGCGAACAATTCGACGACCGGTGTGAACAACACGACGAATAATTCGACGAATAACGCCACGACGACTCCAACCAACAACAACACGGTTGTCTTGCCCGATCCCTACGTTGCACAGCTTGTCTTTCGCAGGGTTGCGACCGAAAACTGCCAACTTTCGGGCTGCATCAAGAGTGAGACCGTGAACTTTGTTTCGGGCACATTCTCGAATCAAGACGGACGGCAGGCCAATGTGCCTGAGGACGACGGCAACTATCAGGCGCTTGAGGTCGAAGCTCAGCGAGAGGCCTTCATCGCCAATTTGAAGGGTGACTCCTTCGAATGCTCGACTTCGGTTTCGCCCGAAGGAACGACCTACGAGCTGGAGGGCTTTATTCGTGAGAATGGACAGTCCAAAACTCATCGCGCCGACATCACAGGTTGTGTCGTGGACGCTCAGCAGGAAATCCAGATTGTGGTCGGACTCTTCGCCGACTTGAAGACCGATTTCCTTCCCTGATCCCTCGTCTGTGACTTGTGACCGCACGCCAGGCTCCTGTCTGGCGTGCGATTCTAGCTCGCCTGATGATTTGCGACTGGCGCGCGGGCTCCCGCCCAGCATTCCGATTACTGGTGCCGGGCTCCCGCCTAGCATTCAGAGTACTAGCATTCCGATTTTACCAATATTAGTGCGCTGGGCTCCAGCGCGCCTTGTGATTCGCGACTACTCAGCCGTCTTGGTCAAGATTGCGCCGGGCACCAGCTCGCTGCGTGATTTGTGCTTGGTGCGCCGGGCTCCAGCCCGGCATTTCGACTAGCACCGGGCTGCTTGCCGCATGATTTGCGACCGATGTGACCCAGTTCACTGCGTGGTGCGCCGGGCTTCTTCAGCATTGCGACTAGCACCGGGCAGCTTGCCTTATGATTTGCGACCGAGGCGACCTTCGCTGCGTTATTTGAGCTTAATACACCGAGCTCCAGCCCGGCATCGCGACTAACATCGAGCTGCTTGCCTTATGAGTGACCGATGTGACCCAGTTCGCTGCGTGATTTGCGCTTGGTGCGCCGGGCTTCAGCATTGCGACTAGCAGCGGGCTGCTTGCCTTTGCCTTATGATTTGCAGCCGGTGAACCATGAGGCAGCCTTGTGAAGTGGTATGAGACGTCCATTAAGAGCCGTGATTGGTTGGTTCGTAGACTTGGGTAAGCCTTTGACCAAGCTGTGATTGTTGCATGTTTCTTGTCCAGGTCAGTCCAAGTCACAGCCACGCGACTCTGACGCACCAATCCCAGCCTGTAGCCGCACCAGGAGCCTGGCGTACCAATCACGTCTTACTGCTCACCGCTTACTGCTCACCGCTTACTGCTCACCGCTCAGGTGAAGTCGCGACGAGATAAGATAACGATTGTTGCGATGAGCGTAAGGCCTACGTAGGACGCGGCGTACCAGGACGCCGCACCGATATAATGCAGCGGAATCGTGACGTCGTACGTAGTCTCGGTCGACAAGTTCAAGCTCTGGAAATCGGGTAAGAGCAGTTTTGCTGCATCGACCAAATATCGGGCCTGGGGGGCGGTGTCACGGAGGCTTGCACGTGCCACATCGAGTTGGCTGCTCAGGCTGCCCGCGACGAATACACCGGCGGTGACGAGCCCCGAGAGCAGCGATGAAGAGAACGACGCCAAGAGCATCGCAATCGAGGTCACGATCGTCAGCTGCAGAAAAAGCGTGACGTAAGCAAAACCCATGGTGCTTGTGATTTCTCCACCTGCGATAGCGACGTTGGCTGCGGAAACTCCGAAACACACGGCGGTCACCGTCACACAGAGCATCGTCACGCCCACGTATTTGCCGATAACAAACTGCCACCGGGTAATCGGTTTGGTGAGCAACGTGTAAATGGTGCGTCGTTCGATCTCGGCATGGAAGAGCGTGATCGCGGCGTAGACGGCAATCGCGACCCCGAACATCGTCGACATCCACAACGACATGTCTCGCGCGACACGGGCTTCTTGGTTCACCGACATCTGTCCGAGCAAAATGCTCATACCGACAAGGGCAGGGGCAAAGAGTCCGAACGTCCCCAGCATCTTGTTTCGAAGCGCCTCGCGATAGGAGTTTACCGCGATGGCGAGTATTGGGCGCCAGATGCGATTCATGAGACGGCCTTGGTTTCACGCATGAAGATGTCTTCCAGGCTTTCTTTATGAGGTGTTACTGATTGCACAGTGCCTCCTGCGTTCAGTACGGCCTTTAAAACTTCGTCGCGCTGCCTTGGCGTGTCGACCTCGATCAGGACGTCCTCGACGCTCTCACGGAGCGTACGGGCGTATTCAAAGCGCTTGGTTTCGAATCCGCTTAGCTGGATCTCGTATCGGGTCGTGGCATCGGAGGTCAATTCTTGAACACTGCCGACTCCCCGCAACACGCCGAGGTGCAAAACAGCAACTCGGTCACAGATGGCCTCGACGTCGGGAAGGATATGGGACGCAAACAGCACGGTTTTGCCTTCTTCGCGCAGTCCAAAAATCAGGTCGCGTACTTCCTTGCGGCCAGCCGGGTCAAGCCCACTCTGCGGCTCGTCCAAAATCACGAGCCTTGGATCGTTGATCAACGCCTGAGCGATTCCAGCCCGTTGCCGCATGCCTTTCGAATACCGTTTCAACGGACGGTCGGCAGCTTCTGTGAGGCCGACCCGTTCGATGAGTTCGGCCGCCCGTTTTTCGAGTGCTTTTCCACCCATGCCAAAAAGCTGGCCGTAAAAGCGCAGCATCTCTCGGGCGGTGAGGTGTTCGACAAGGTCCTCCTGACCAACAGCTACGGCGCCAATGTGGCGGTGAGTGGCGACCCAGAGGACTACCGGCACGACGACCAGACTTGGTGGAAGGTCGCCAAGCGGAGAGGCCGATACA
>JBFFMO010000306.1:0-5751 GCA_041554035.1 Allomicrovenator sp.
AGGCACGCGAACTCGTGAATGTCTCGGGCACGATGATTCGCAACGACCCGATGAAATATTGGGACGACCTGCCCGAGGTCGTGCGCCCCTATTTTTTGAAGCGGGTCTGCGTTTTTGGGCCGGAGTCAACGGGGAAGACCACGCTAGCAGCCAACCTCGCCGGGCGATTCAACACGCGCTGGGTCCACGAATACGCGCGGCCTCTGCTTGAGCCCCAGGGCGGCGAATGCTTCGAAAAGGACATCCCGCGCATCGTTCGCGGGCAAATTTCCGCCGAAGATGCTTTGGCCCGTCAAGCCAATCGCGTGTTGATCTGCGACACCGATGTGCTCACAACCACGATTTGGAGTCAGGTCCTTTTTGGAAATTGTCCGGCCTGGATTTTAGAGGAATCTGAGCGTCGCGTGCCCGACTTGTACCTATTGATGGACATCGATGTCCCATGGGTAGATGATGCACAACGTCACCTCCCCCATAAACGACGCGAGTTTTGGAATCTCTGCAGAGAGACTCTGGCCTCGCAGGGTCGGAGGTGGATCGAAATTTCGGGTGATTGGCCGACACGATTAGATACCGCCAGCCAAGCTGTTGAGAGCCTTATCCGTTATGGTGGTTCTTGACGGTCAGTCTGGCACGGTGCTAATTGAGGCCTTGTTTAATCACCCAGACCTCATGACGCCCTTTTGGTGTTGGACGAAGCAGAGGAAATCCGATGTCTCGAAAGTCTCTCGTCGGTCTTGCGTGTCTCCTAGCGAGTGCCGCGATCTCATCGCAAGCAATGGCTTTGGACAACGACCTGGTCCTTTCTCGTTTTGCGACCTTTGATCCGCAGGAATATGCGATCAAAGACGCCAACGGAAATATCACGACGCCCTGCGTTAATGCCTGTGGCACCGTCAAACCCAATAAGCAGTTGTTTGAGAACCTCGTGACCGACATGGGGCAAGTCATTGCGCCAAAAATCGGTTCGCCTGCGGAAACGCTTGGCGAAGCAGGTTTTGCTCTCAATTTTCAGACCTCGCTGATTTTCATCCCCAACGAAGAAGAACACTGGAAGATCGCGGTCGAAGACCGTGACCCAAATTCTTCCTTGTTCATGGGCAACTTGCAGGTCCGAAAGGGACTCCCATTCTCGTTCGAGGTGGCGGGCAACTTCGGTTATATCTTCAACAGCGACATGTTTACGCTTGGCGCGGACCTGAAATGGGCGCTCAACGAGGGTTTTTACTACTTCCCTGATCTCGCGATCCGCGGAAGTGTGAACACGCTGCTCGGCTCGCCGGACTTGAACTTGATCACCGCAGGTGGCGACATGAGTCTCTCGAAATCTTTTGGGATTTCAGGAGTCATGTCGATCACGCCTTATGTCGGTTACCAGATGCTCTTCATCGTGGGATCGAGTCGGCTGCTCAACGGTTATCCGCAGGATCCTCGCTCGCCACAATTCGACACCGATCGTCCTGCCGGCGAAGGCTCAACGACGTTTTCGCCAGAATTCGTGTTTGAGCAATACGACGCTCAGGTCAACCGGGTGTTCTTCGGAACTCGCGTCAACGTTTGGGTGCTGAGTTTTGGCCTCGAAGGCGTGATCGCTGATGTTTCCCAGGCGATGTTCTCGATCGGCGCCGAGTTCTAAGACTCCCGGACCTGCCCCATGACAAAAATCATCAAGCGATATTCCAACCGGAAGCTCTACGACACCGAGCGGAGCACCTACATTACGCTTGAAGAGATTCGGGACATGGTGCGCGACGGTGAGGACATTCGAATCATCGACAATTCGTCCAAAGAAGACCTGACCAACGTCACGTTGGCGCAGATCATTTTTGAACAAGAAAAAGCTCATAAACGGCTGCTGCCCTTATCGTCATTGCGATACATCATTCAGCAATCGGGCGAAGACATCATGCATCGCCTGCAAAGCCCGGTGACGCAGTTTCGCGATGAAGTGAAGCGTAAAGCCGACGTCCTCGAAGAGGGTTCTAAAGCGCTGCGAGATTTTATCGACGGAACCCAACGTTCGTTGGATGAAATGCAGACACGAGTCGACGAACGCATGCGCGATGCCGTTGACCAGATGACACATATTCCAGAAATGCGAAAAGAAGTGCGAGTCCTTGAGACCCGTGTTCGACAGCTTGAAAGCACCGTGCGGCGCCTCGAAGGCATGGTCAGAGATTACCAGCCCTCGCGGCCAACCACTGCGTCGGAACCCCGTCGCGACCTTCCCTAAAAAGGTGATTCATGATCGTTGAATGCCCCGAGTGCTCGACGCGATTTAGCCTGCCCCCGGACCGAGTGACCACACGTGGATCCAAGGTTCGCTGCTCTAAATGCAACCATACGTTCCGTGTGCGCTTAAGCGCAGCTGGAGCCGCCGAAGTTTATTATAAAAATGAAGGCGTCGCGGATCCTCCCACGCAAGATTTGGCCGACCTCTTTGATGAGAGCTTCGCCGAAGACCTCGACCTTGGTTTCGATAACACCCTCTTTTCGACGCCAGGCAACACCGAAGACCCGGTCGACGACGACGAAGTTGATCCTCGAAAAACCATGATCGGGCTTCCATCGACAAATCGCGAAGAAAGCCACTCAAAGAGCGCGGCACCGGATTATAATCCGTTTCCATTCGCCCCCGCGAAGGCGGCCGTAAAACCAGTCGACAAACCTGTCGAAAGGGCTCCGGAACCCGTTGCGCCTGCGGGCGGAATCGACCTCTTCGATGGCGGCACCGCTGCGTTGCCCGCCGTAAAGGTCCAGTCCATGGTGGACCCCTTTGCGGACGTCTTTGATGAGGTCGAGAAAGTCGACGCGCCACTGTCTCGTGCTCCCACGCCCAGCCCTGTCGAGCCCAAACCGACCTACAAGAAGCCCTTGATGTCGTCGCTGCCTCTCGACGATCTGCCCGACGAACACGAGATCCTTGGAAATCAAGCCAGCGATTTCGGCCCGGTCGAAGACTTGGTCGATCCCAGCTTTGGGCAGGAAAATTTCTACGACCCGAACGCAGCCGCCGAAGCGCCAGCTCCAGCTCCAGCTCCAGTGCCGGCTCGCGCCGCTGCCCCACGGCCGGCCGGTCGCCCTGCCCCGGCCGCCGCACAACAACAGCCTAAGCGAGTCGCTCCGCGCTCCGTCGATATCAGTGATGAATTCGATGCGGCACCACATCGCATTGGCGGCGGTGGATTCCAGAAGTTCATGAACTTCCTTTTCATCCTGATTCTCGCCGTCGTCGCGGTGTTGGGATACGTGGCCTTTCGGACAAACGGCATCCTTGATTTCGGCCAATTCGACAACATGATGGCCGTGTTGGTTGAAGGCAAAGCCTACACACCGCGCGATGAGTGGGTGAAAGCCGCTCCTGCGCCGGCCCCAGTCGAACCAGCCAATCCGATATCGGCAGAAAACGTGTTCTCGCGACTTTTGCCCGTGGGTAAAAAGGACAGCATTCTGGTTGTTTCGGGAGACGTCGTGAACGCGGGTGGCAAAACCAGCGAGCCGGTAAAAATCCGAGTGATGCTCCTCGATGACCAACAGAAGGTTCTCGGCGAGATGAATACGGTCAGCGGGCGAATCATCGATTTTGATGCGTTGACTGGTGCCCAAACCACTGAGGAAGTGGCCCAAATTAGCCCGGCAAGCCCTAAAGGTGTCGACGCCAATGCAAGCACACCTTTCATGGCAGTGTTCACCGACCCACCCGCTCGAGCCCGCGAAAATAAAGCCATTCTGGTTCGCGTAGAGTTGCGATAATTTCAGGAGATCCGGTGAACGACGAGGACGACTTCGACGAATCGATGGAAATCGAAGTGGTCCAGGAAGACGCCCTGACTTCGCCCGCGCCCGACCACCTTGTGGCGCTTTACGACCGCACCATCCGTGTGGTCGGCGCCTTTCCAGAACTCCAGATGAGGCGAGCCAAGCTCGACGAAGTTCTTCGCGCGCTCTCCCCGGAAGAGGCGGTCTGGTTCATTGACCAGCTCGTTCGTGGGGCGCTCTGGGGGCGCACGGCCGAGGTCGATGCCATGCTGGCCACTTCAAGTTGGCTGATCCGCCTTCGCCTTGCCGACGAATACGAATTGCTTCAGGGGCTTTACGTTGCCGCCCACGAAACCAAACGTGACTCGATCCTGAGCTTGCTTCGCGACTTCCCCGCCCATCAGGCTCTGAGCCCTGGAGTTCGTCTTCCAGACACCAAGCTACCAATTCCCCGCGAAGTCAGTCTGGGTGAGAAACGAACCCTGGCCTCGGGTCAAGACCGGCGAATCCTGGAACGTCTGATCCACGACAACAACCCGCTCGTGGTCGAAAAGCTCATGAGAAACCCGCTGATCCGAATCCAAGACGTGATCGCCATGGCATCACGCCGTCCAACGGTGCCGGCGTTGCTGATTCCGATCGTAATGTCGGACTCATGGTTCATCGAAACACGGGTCCGAGAAACTCTGGTTCAAAACCCGTTTGTCCCTACCGGCATCGCCCTGCGCGTGTTGCCAACCTTACACGCGACACTTCTTCGCAAGCTTCGCTTTTCGGGCGACCTCCATCCTGAAATCGTCGAGAAAGCCAAGCTCTACGTGTCGTTGCGTGAACAACGAACCGCCCCGTGGGGCCATTGATGATCTCCACGCTGCTGGATGCGCACCGAATCGCGGTGGTAGGCGTCGCCAAAAACTGCGGAAAGACGACCACGCTGAACCACTTGATTCGCCTTTCCGAGGACCAGGGAAAAACGCTTGGTTTGATGTCCGTCGGCATCGACGGCGAGTCTGAGGACATTCTCCTGGGTACCGCCAAGCCTCCTATTCACGTGACGGCAGGTCAGTGGGTCGTCACGGCCGAGGAAGCCGCTCACGCAAGCACGGCGAGTCTGGAGTACTTTGAAACACTTGGGTTTGACACGCCACTGGGCGAGGTCGTGGTTGCCAAAGTCATCGCGGACGGTGAAATCATCCTCGCCGGGCTCAGACATCGATCCGATATGCGCGACGCGATCCGACGCCTTGAGGCCCAAAAAGTAGACCTGATTCTGATCGACGGCGCCTATGGGCGCGTCACAGCAGCCCACGCCGACCTGACCGACGGCGTCGTCGTTTCGACGGGCGCGATCGTGAGCCCGCAAGTCGACACCATCATCGACAGGACCCGTCATCTGATCGACCGACTCACGTTGCCCGAAATCCAAGACCCCTGGCTGCTGCGGCTGCTGAACCAATCGATCGAAGAAGGACGAAGCCTGCTCGGTGGGCCCACGGTCTCGGCCATTCCGCTTGAGGCCAACTCGGCGCTTGTGGGGCTGCCTCGCTCGCGAGGGCTATGGACTCAAGACATCAAAGCGATCGCGGTTCCCGGACTCGTCAGCGACCGGGTCGTCGATGAATTGCTTCGAGCCGGGGGCACCGGTCGGACCTTGGTTATTGGCGACGGAACCAATCTGCAGACCGATAACCGGCATTTAGAACGCTTGCGGCGCACCTGGAACATCCAAGTTCCCCACACCACGCGGGTGCTTGGGATCGCGATTAACCCAACATCGGTGCAGGGTTGGACCGTGTCCGAAGACGACCTTTTGCATGGGTTGCGAACTCAATGGCCGGAAATTACTATTTTCAATCCGGATCATGGCTTAGTATCGACTTCAATGAGTTGAGCCGAAGGAGTACTGGTGGCCGAATCGATACGGGATCGCGTGGATCGTCTTCTTAGAGGAACGATCGATACACACGTGGACATCCTTGCAGTCCTCCTGGC
>JBFFMO010000307.1:0-5738 GCA_041554035.1 Allomicrovenator sp.
CATCAATGACTACGGCTTCATCGAAACGCCTTATCGGCGCGTCGAAGACGGTCGCGTCACCGATGATGTGCGCTTCTACTCAGCTCTTGAAGAACAGAACAACGTCATCGCTCAGGCCAACGCGCCGATCGACGACTCCGGTCTTTTCCTCAACGAACTGGTCGCCGCACGAGAAAACGGTGATCCGCTCATGTCTCCGGCAGCACGTGTCACGCTGATGGACGTCAGTCCTAATCAGCTTGTCAGCGTCGGTGCCGGCTTGATTCCTTTCCTTGAAAACGACGATGCCAATCGCGCGTTGATGGGATCGAACATGCAGCGCCAAGCTGTGCCACTTGTCCGAACAGACGCACCTCTCGTGGGTACCGGTCTGGAACGAGAAGTCGCACGTGACTCGGGAGTGACCAGCGTTGCTCGTCGCGCAGGTTGGGTCGAAAGCGTCGATGCTGAGCGCATCGTCGTGCGTCCCGCTGAATCTGCCGAAGACCAGCTCTTCATCAAGCCTGATATCTACAAGCTGACCAAGTTTGCTCGTTCGAATCAGGCAACATGCATCAACCAGAAGCCTATCGTTGACGTGGGTAACTGGGTGGAAGTTGGCGAAATCATCGCCGACGGTCCTTCGACGGAGCGCGGTGAACTCGCTCTGGGTCGTAATATCGTCGTGGCATTCATGCCATGGGGTGGTTACAACTTCGAGGACTCCATCCTCATCAGCGAACGACTCGTTAAGGAAGACATTTATACGTCGATCCATATCGAAGAGTCCGAGTGTGTGGCTCGAGACACCAAACTTGGTGCCGAAGAGATCACGCGTGATATCCCCAACGTCGGCGAAGAAGCACTCGCGAATCTGGATGAATCCGGAATCGTGCGTGTCGGAGCTGAAGTGGCTGCAGGCGACATCCTCGTCGGTAAAATCACGCCGAAAGGCGAGACTCAGCTTTCTCCAGAAGAAAAACTCCTTCGGGCGATTTTCGGAGAGAAAGCTGGCGACGTGCGCGACACCTCGTTGCGTATGCCTCCTGGTACGACCGGAACCGTCATCGGTGCCAAGGTCTTTGCTCGTCAGGACGTCGTTAAAGACGAACGAACTGCAGAGATCGAGAACGCCGAAGAAGCCAAGCTTCTCAAAGACCAGAACGACGAAATCCGCATCCTTCGTGATGCGGCGTATCGCAAGATGCGCTTCCTTCTGGCCAACAAGAAACTCAAGGCGAACCTGGTCGATGAGACTGGCAGGGCTCTTATCAAAGAAGCCACCAAGCTCACCGATGCGGTCCTCGACGAAGTTCCTCGCCGCTACTGGGCAGACATCGTTGTTGATGACGAAACCAGCGACAAACTCATGAATGTCCTTGGGGACGTGGAAGACCAGATTCTCGGCATCCGAATGGTGTACGGGGATAAGGTTGAGAAACTCCGTAAGGGTGATGAGTTGTCACCGGGCGTCATCAAGATGGTTAAGGTCTATGTTGCCATCAAGCGTAAGCTTCAGGTGGGTGACAAGATGGCCGGCCGTCACGGTAATAAGGGTGTGATCAGCCGCATTCTTCCGGAAGAAGATCTGCCATACATGGCCGATGGACGTCCGGTGGACATGGTGTTGAACCCACTTGGTGTTCCAAGCCGTATGAACGTTGGGCAGATTCTCGAGACTCACCTTGGTTGGGCAGCGCTCAACCTCGGACGACGTATCGGGGAATTGCTTGAAGAAGCCGGCAAACCCGAGAATCTTCGCCGACTCATCATGGAGAGCTTCCACAACGACGATCATCAGGAACTGGTGAACTCGTTGGACGAAGACGGACTCCGTGAGTTTGCGAAGACCTGCACGGGTGGTGTCCATATGGCGACTCCGGTCTTCAATGGTGCCCCTGAAACCGTGATCCGTGAAATGCTCGTTAAGTCGGGTGTGTCGGTGACCGGGCAGAGCATCGTGTTTGACGGAAAAACAGGCGAAGCGTTTGAAAACGACGTCACCGTCGGTGTCATGTACGTCCTCAAATTGCACCATCTTGTCGACGACAAGATCCATGCACGTTCCATCGGGCCTTACAGCCTCGTGACGCAGCAACCACTGGGCGGAAAGGCTCAGTTTGGTGGTCAGCGTCTCGGAGAGATGGAAGTCTGGGCAATCGAGGCCTACGGCGCAGCCTACACGTTGCAAGAGTTCTTGACCGTGAAGTCCGACGATGTCCAAGGCCGAACGCGTATCTACGAGTCGATTGTGAAGGGAGACTTCACCCTCGACCCAGGTATGCCAGAGAGCTTCAACGTGCTTATCAAGGAGCTTCACGCTCTTTGTCTGAACGTCGAGCTGCTGGAAAACGTAGCCTAAGCGTCTGTCGTGCACTGAATTAGCGATTTAAGGATCGGCCAAGGCCGATCAAGCCACAGGCGCCGACGGGCGCCCATGGAGGTTACTTTGAGCAAGGACATCTTCAGCATTCTTGAGAAGCAGAAAGACCCATTGAGTTTTTCTGCCATGCGCGTAGGCATCGCGAGCCCCGAAAAAATTCGGGAGTGGAGCCATGGCGAGGTCAAAAAGCCTGAGACGATCAACTATCGTACGTTCAAACCAGAACGCGATGGTCTTTTCTGTGCAAAGATTTTTGGGCCCGTTAAGGACTTCGAATGCATCTGCGGAAAATATAAGCGCATGAAACACCGCGGTGTTGTGTGTGAGAAATGTGGCGTTGAGGTCATTCAGTCGAAAGTTCGACGTGAACGTCTCGGCCATATCAACCTCGCCACTCCAGTCGCGCATATTTGGTTCCTTAAGAGCCTTCCATCGCGAATCGGCAACATGCTCGACATCACTCTGAAGGACCTCGAAAAGGTGCTTTATTGTGTGGCGTACATTGTGACCGAGCCAGGCCTTACGCCCCTTAAAAAGGCAGAAGTCCTCAGCGAGCAGAAGTACCTTGAGTACATCGACGAGTACGGCGAGACCTTCAGTGCCAAAATGGGCGCTGACGCGATCAAAGAATTGCTCATCGATCTCGACATCGAAGGCATCACGGAGTCTCTCCGCGCCGAGATGAAGGAAGCGACCAGCGAAGCTAAGAAAAAGCGAATTTCGAAACGCCTCAAGATCCTTGAAGCTGTTCGCGATTCGAACAACGAAGCCGAGTGGTTGATTCTGGACGTGATCCCTGTGCTGCCTCCGGACCTTCGTCCGTTGGTGCCCCTGGATGGTGGTCGATTCGCAACGTCAGATCTCAACGATCTTTATCGTCGCGTCATCAACCGCAACAACCGTCTCAAGAAGCTTCTTGAACTTCACGCCCCTGAAATCATCATTCGAAATGAAAAGCGAATGTTGCAGGAAGCCGTGGATGCGTTGTTTGACAACGGTCGTCGCGGAAAGACCATTCAAGGGCCGAATCGTCGTCCTCTGAAGTCGCTTTCCGACATGATCAAGGGCAAGCAAGGCCGATTCCGTCAGAATCTTCTCGGTAAACGAGTCGATTATTCGGGTCGTTCGGTCATCGTTGCTGGTCCTGAGCTTAAGCTTCACCAGTGCGGTCTTCCAAAGAAGATGGCTCTCGAGCTCTTTAAGCCATTCATCTACAACAAACTTGAAGAGCGTGGCCACGTCACGACCATCAAGTCTGCCAAGAAGATGGTCGAGAAAGAGAAGCCAGAAGTGTGGGATATCCTTGACGAAGTCATCAAGGAGCACCCGGTGTTGCTTAACCGCGCACCTACGCTCCATCGTCTTGGCATCCAGGCTTTCGAGCCGATCCTCATCGAGGGCAAGGCTATTCAGGTTCACCCGCTCGTCTGCTCGGCCTACAACGCCGACTTCGACGGTGACCAGATGGCCGTGCACGTTCCGCTTTCGCTTGAAGCACAGATGGAAACACGTGTTCTGCTCTTGAGCACGAACAACATTCTGTCACCTGCCCACGGCGGACCTGTGATCAGCCCATCGCAGGACATCGTCCTCGGTTGCTATTACATGACGCGTGAACGTCCGTTTGCTGCAGGCTCGTACGTTGCAGACGAGAACGGTTTCCCGATTCAAGGCTGCTACTCTGGAATCGAAGAAGTTCGCGTCGCCTATGATGCGGACCGGCTTCATCTCCAGGCGCGAATCAAAGTTCGTGTCGATGGCGAATTGGTCGACACCACCTGTGGCCGTGTCTTGTTCCGCGAAGTGGTTCCAAAGGAACTGCCTTTCGAACTCGTCAATCGCGTCATGGATAAGAAGTCGCTCGGTAAATTGATCGACTCTTGTTTCCGCTTCGTCGGCAACAAGGCGACCGTGCTTCTCGCCGACTCGATTCGTTCGATCGGTTATGAGTACTCGACCAAAGCCGGTATCTCGATTTCGGTTGCCGACATGCTGATTCCTCTGACCAAGTGGGAGATTATCGCTCGCGCTCAGGTAGAGGTTTCGGAAATTGAAGATCAGTACACCGACGGTCTCATCACCGACGGCGAACGATATAATAAGGTTGTCGACATCTGGGCTAACTCGACTGAAGAAGTCGCAAGCCAGATGACCGAGGACATTTCGACTCAGCTGTACACGAACCCACGTACAGGCACCCAGCACCGTGACAAGTCGTTCAATTCGATTTTCATCATGGCCGACTCGGGTGCTCGTGGTTCCGCACAGCAGATGCGTCAGCTCTCCGGAATGCGAGGCCTCATGGCTAAGCCTTCTGGTGAAATCATCGAAACACCCATCACGGCTAATTTCCGTGAAGGGTTGACCGTGCTTGAGTACTTCATCTCGACACACGGTGCGCGTAAGGGATTGGCGGATACGGCTCTCAAAACGGCCAACTCCGGTTACCTCACGCGTCGATTGGTTGACGTTGCCAACGACTGCGTCGTTCGCGAGATCGACTGTGGAACACTCGATGGCGTTGATATCACTGCACTCTATGAGGGTGGTGAAATCATCGAATCACTTCGTGACCGAATCATCGGTCGTGTCGCGCTTGAGCCGGTTTGGGACAAAGATGACAACATCTTGGTCGATGCCGACGGCGAGATTGACGAAGAGATCGCGATCGCGATTGAAGATGCCAACATCGAGCGCATTCGCATGCGTTCGACGCTGACATGCGGAACACTCGAAGGCGTGTGTACGCTTTGTTACGGACGTGACCTCGCACGTGGCCGAATGGTCAACGTCGGTGAAGCGGTCGGAACCATTGCTGCACAGTCGATTGGTGAGCCTGGAACACAGCTTACGATGCGTACCTTCCATATTGGTGGTGTGTCTTCGTTGCGTGTTGAGCAGTCATCACACGAGTCACGCACGGGCGGTACGATCCGACTTGAGAACGTCAAGTTGGTTGCACGTGAGGAGAACGGTAAGCCGCTCTACATCGTCATGACTCGAAACGCTGAGGTCTCCATTGTGGACCTTCAGGGTCGCGAACGTGAGCGATACCCTCTCGTTTATGGTGCTCGTTTGTTCTTCAAGGACGAAGACCCCATCGAAGCTGGCGCGCTTATCGCAGAATGGGAACCCTTCGCGACTCCTGTGCTTGCCGACCATGATGGTTTGGTGAAGTTCGACGACCTTCTTGAAGGTCAGTCGATGGAAGAGCGTTTCGACGAAAACACGGGTCTCTCGCGTAAGGTTATTACCGAAGCACGAGATGCCAATCTTCGTCCTCGCGTTCTGATTCGTGAGAACAAGAAGGGCGGCAAGCAGCTTTCGAGCTTCTTCCTGCCTGTCGGTGCGCAGATCTTTGTTCAGGAAAATCAAG
>JBFFMO010000308.1:0-5735 GCA_041554035.1 Allomicrovenator sp.
AGATTCTTGACGATGTCGAAAAGATTCTTGGCGTTGAGGGTGACCCGGCCCGCTTCGATGACTTCGCAAGGGCACGATGTCGACATCGAAATATCGAGGTCGGTGGCGTGCAATGTGAGTCGATCGCCAGATGCGTCGAGCAGAGCATTCGAGAGAATCGCCAACGTGCTTCGTTGACTGACAACGCCCTGGAGTTTGTAGAGCTCTTGGGCAAGGTCTTCTTTGGAAATTCGGATTTTCATAACCGCCGTCCAACGTGGGTTTGATGGCCGACAATCCACCACAAGCTCTGTGGTTTCGCAACCTAGGAATGTTTTCCGGGGTCCGTATGGGACTACTTGTCCTACAAGAAGAATAAATTCAGTCGGTGTATTCTACACCGTAGTACCAGTAGGGACTGTGGAATCTGTGGAAAGGACTTCAAGCTTTTGAACTTCATCGGTTATTAGTCCACAAGACTTGTTGGAAAACAGGGGTACAACCAGTGGATAGATTTTCGGGGAGTTTTTCCCGATCTCGATCACAGGCTGATTCACATGGTTTTCCCCGGGGTTCTGCACAGGTTTTCCCCAGTGATCGACCGTGGGGTGTTCCTCAAAATAATTTGGGCGATCGGGTTCGTGTCTTTTAAAGTCACGGTTTTTTGAACGATAGAAGCCAGGTGTAAATGTCGTGGCCAGCGCTCAAGTTGTACGTTTGACTCCACGAATTGTGGCCAACGCCCGGATAGATCGTTTTTTTGATCTCCTGACGTGGTGGCATGGGGCAATCCGCCAGCAATGCGTCGATGGGTACGTTGGTACCGCTGACGTTGACTGTTCCATCAGCGTCTCCGTGGAAGCCCCAAATGGCGGTCAACCCAAGGTCACATCCGGCATTATTATAAGGGCCTTTGCCGTCGCCAGCGATGGGCACAGCGGCCACGGTGACCTGGCCTTTATCACGCGCCAAATAGGACCAAAGGCCAATGGCTCCACAACTCAAGCCTGTCGCGTAGATTCGTTTTGGATCGACATCGTAGGCTGCGATTGCGTAGGTCACGAACGTCTCGATTTCCACTGCGCTGGGGCAACCTCCACCCGCGTGTTGTGGCGAGAGTACGACAAAAGGGCGGTCGCTTGGCCATTTGTCGTCTTTGATGAGTTTTGGAGGTCCGTTGTTCAGGACTTTGGGAAGGGCGTCGTTCCCTCCATCTCCGTTTTCGCCGATTCCATGCCAGAACACGAGTAGAGGGCGTTTGGTTCCGTCGCCATATCCGGGGGGAAGATATTCGTAATAACCGTTCTCGGCCGCTGTATCCCCCAGATATTTCGCACTTTGGCGATCGGACGAAGGGCCGTCAGGCAATCCCGTCGGCGCGTCGATTTCGGCGTCGGCTTCAGCGTCTAAAAGGGCAGCATCCTCAGCATTTGTCTCAGCGTCTGTGTTTGCAGCGTCTGAGTTCGTCTGAGCACCTGCGTCGTTTGAGTTTGTGGTGTCGACGTGGGCCATATCTAAAATCGGACGGGTGTCGTTTTCGCCAGAACAGGCAAGGAGCCCCGCGACCAATAGGAGCATTGGAGAGAGTCGATTCATGCTTAAAGTTCCTTGGAAACTGGCTCTTCTACGGGCGCGACGGTCTTGTTGGCGTCGTACTCCTTGAGGGTTTGGTAGGCTTTTTTGTCGGTCCATCCCTGAAGCAGTCCAGCCAGCGACGACTTGAGCATCTGCTGCGCGCCTTCCTGAAGGGTCGCGTAGGTCTGGTCGCTACTGCCGACGCCCGAGTAAGAGAAGAGGTAGTCGGTCTCTTGATTGGGTCGAATGGCGAACGACCATTGCATCAAGAGCGTCACGTAGGTCAGTCCGCCGGCGTAGAAGTCACGGGCTTCGATGCTGTCGAGCTTCACGTCGGCGATGACATGAGGCTCGGTGGGTGCGGCGAATCCAGGGGCTACGATTTCTACATTCTGGAAATAAGGCGTGAGGGATTTTTTGAGCCCATCACTGAAGAAGTGCCTGAAGTGAATCATCGTGTTTTTGGAGTTCTGAATCGTGATGTCATCCGCGACTTTGGCAGGATCCATCACGATGTAGAGCGTTTGAGGGATGGGTGTGGCGACCATCATCGTCATGGGTTGGACAGTGATGCCGGTCATGTTGGCTTCATATCCGCCGCTCGCGTTTTGGGGGCCACCGCAGCCAACGGCAAGCAGTAGAGTGATAATCGAAAGTGCAAATTTCATGAGCAAATCCATGGGGTTTGAAATGAACTATTTTGTAGTCAATATTCGTTTGAAGCAGGTACTTCAATGGTCTTAGCGGTTTTCTGAGCGTTGTAGTCCCGCAGCGTTTCGAGCGTTTTCTGGTCGTTCCACTGGGTCATCAGGGCAGCCAGAGCCGAGTTAATAATCCGCCATACGTCCTCTTCAAGGGTCGCATCGGAGTCACTTTCGCCAGTCCCCGAGTACGAGAATAGATTGTCTGCCTCGTGATTGGGTTTGATGGTAAATATCCACTGCATAACGAGTTTTTGGTCGTCCTCACCTGTGAGTCCCTGTGCTTCGATACCGAGGATCTCCATTTCGGCGATGAAATGGGCTTCTGCTGGGGTAGCAAATCCTGGTTCCACAATTTCAATGTTTTTGAAATAGGGCTCGAAGGTCTTCTGGAGGCTTTCGCTCAGGTAGCTACGAAAGTGGCTGAACGAGTCGTTAGAGTTCTGGATCATGATGTCGTCGGCGACTTTGGCAGGATCCATAACGATATAAAGGGTTTGAGGGATCGGTTCAACCACCACTGTGTTATTGGGTTGAGTGAGCGTTTTGGTCATGTCACCGACATCACCACCTTTTGAGTTTTCCGACGCCCCACATCCAATAACTAGCGACACCAGGATGACAAAGATGGCAAATTTCATGATCAAGCCTGGAGTGCTTCCGCGACGTCTTTCGCGTGAGTGATCGGGCACATGTGCTCGCCAGGCACTTCGATGATTCTGGAACCTGATACTGCGCCCACCAAACTATGGGCGATCGAGTCGACGAAGTTCTTCCGGTTCTTGGAGACGATGATTCGAAGCGGCGGCAAGGTCTTCCAGTCGTCGGGCTTTGAGGCTTCAGCACCGGTGGCTTGGATTTCCTGACTGAGCTTTGGGGCCATGGCCAGAATCGAGTTTCGGATGGGTGGCGGCATCTTATCAAAGGCACCTTGGCCGCCCCAGAAATCAAAAAAAGCTCGGAGTGCTGATTCTAGGTGAGCGTGATCGAGCGCGCCTTTGAACGATTGAATCGCTTTGACCATCAAGGGGTCGAGGTCTTCCGGTCGTTCGACCAGCCCAATCACGATGGGTTCGATCAACGAGACCTGTGAAAACAAGTCCGGGCGTTTTCGAGCGGCATGAATCGCGACCAGACCCCCATAAGAGTGTCCAACCAGATGGGAGCCAGGGTGTTGTTCGGCAACGCCTAGAATGCTGTCGGAGTCGGCATCTAACACGTCTTTTGACGGGTCCCAGGGGGTCCCTGGATAGCCGGGCAGGTTGGGCGCGACTACGGTCCCGGGCAGCAGGGGCGTGATACGCTTCCATTGGCTTGAGGGAAAGCCAGAGCTGTGAATGAGCAACCAAGGTTGTGTTTCGGATGTCATCGGATGACCCCATAGGTGTGTGATTCCTCGGGGATTATACTATCAGCACACCGAACGGTCGATCGGTCTAAGGCGTTTCTGGCCTGGGTAGCCAAACCACAAATCCTTCCTCAATGATTCCAAAGAGGGACTCGACCTCCTCGCCGGATAAGGTCGTGATGTCGTCGGATTCAACGGCCTTCAAGACGTTGGTCGTGAGGTCGTCGACGACGCAGAAGCGAGTCTGTCCGCGCATTTCGATGACGAGGACTTCGGTTGCACGCTGCATTCCGAAGATATGGTGCATCACGTAGGCGGGTAGGATTTTGCGTCGAGTCGTCGTGTTCAAACGCAGAGTGCCCGGTTCCGGGAGTTCTTCTTCGGGCACCGCCCCAAAGGTTTCGGCCTCGTGGTCGGGGACGACGATGGCGTTGGCCCACACCTCAAATTCAGCCAATTTTGTGGCGTCTTCATCGGCGTCAGGAAGGAATTCGGCGAAACGTTGGTCGAGTCGCTGACTTGTGGTGAATAATGGGTTTTCCACAAAGACCTCGGTCACTGTGGATAACTTATCGCCCAGGTATTCTGCGGTCGCGGGAAGGCCCGAGGTGATTCCTTCCACAACATAATTGATGGCCGATTGGGTGTGTTCAAACCCTGTGGAAAAGATGATGTCGGAATGGTCCGGCAGATGTTCGTCGAGCTGGGCGCGGAATTCGGCAAAGGGGTTTCCTTTGGCGTCGCGATAGAGCAAATCACTGCAGGCGGCTTCTAGGATGGCCAGGCCGTCTTCCAACGATTCTTCGACATCGGTGCTCTGATCTTCCGGCAGTCCTTCGATCACCAGCAACGTGCGGTAGGCCAGATCCTGCAGGCGTCGGCGAGCATGCAGGCGTTTAGCGGCCTTTTCATCGACGGTGATTTCTCCAGAAAGAAGCTGGTCGAAGGTCCGGGAGACCTTTTCGAGCAATCCCTGACACGTTGTTTCGTAATCAACTTGTGGTGCGAGGAAGCGTTCCACCCAATAGCCAAACGACCAAGCTGTGCAACGAGGCCAATGCCCGTGCAGGTAACCCATCGAATCGCTTGACGCGTCGATGTGGGCAATCGGGTTGCCATGAGGTCTTCCGGTCTCGAGCTCTTGTTTGCACAGGGCGAGTTCGGTCTCAAAATGGGTTTTGGCGAGTTCGATGAATTTGGCTGCACGCTCGAGAGTGGCCGGCGTGATGGCTTGGGGCGTGAACGCGAGCCGTTCACATTCGCTGCAATATTCTCGGATATAGGTTTCGTCTTGGTGGTCGGCGCAACGATGGCGAAACGCTTCGTCCAATCCGTACCAATGAACGACCGGCAGAAGTTCGTTCAGGCGTGATGCCAGGTAGAATTCAAAACGCGTCATGTCCTCGCGAAAGAAGAACCCAACCGCGCCATGCAACAGCTCATGGGCTCGCCATTGATGCCGATAATTCGGGTTGTAGGCGGCGTGTGGGCTGTCCTGGAAAAACGAAAAATATTTGGGTTCGGTCAGGATGCCGGCGCGCCAAATCGGGATGGTTCCGTCGTCCCAGACGTCGACTTCGGGTTCAAGGCCGGCGGGCATCGGGATGCGATGGCGGAGTTCGTGCGCAAAAAAACCACGGCCGACTTGGGCGCCCAAAAGTGCCGCACGTGTCGAATAGGGGGTCACCAACAGTTCGGCCGCCGGACATCCAAGCAAAGCAAAGAGGTCGTCGAGGTCGTTATGTTGGGCGTTGGCGACGGCCTGGGCGAGGTTTTCGCTGGGCTCGATAATGTGGAAATAGGTCGACATGTGTGGTCCTGAGACGGTGACGCCGTTCCAATCTCAGTTATCACCAAAAGTGTCCAGCGCGGCGAGCGGCGAGCGGCGAGCAGTGAGCGGTGAGCGGTGAGCGGTGAGCAGTGAGCAGTCAGCAGTTTATGCCTGGTACGCGGGCATCCTGCCCGCTTGCGCTTGCCTTCGGCGGTTTTCGGTTTTCGGGTTTGAGGTCTCGGGCGGTCAGGTCTCGGGCGGTCAGGTCTCGGGCGGTCAGGTCTCGGGCGGTCAGGTCTCGGGCGGTCAGGTCTCGGGCGGTCAGGTCTCGGGCGGTCAGGTCTCGGGCGGTCAGGTCTCG
>JBFFMO010000309.1:0-5720 GCA_041554035.1 Allomicrovenator sp.
ATTATGAGGGCTACCTGAAGGTGGCTTCTCCGAGCACCGACGGTTATCAAAAAATTGAGCAACGGTTGGAGGCGGTTCGAGAAACCCTCAAAACCAGAACTTCGGAGGTCGTCATCCGGTCAACACCGGGTGATGCTGCCGTTTTTGTGGTGCTCGAAGGTGATTATTGGGAGCCGTTGGGAACCACGCCTTTGAAGCTGAATCTGCTTCCCGGCGAGCATCGAATTGTTGTGCGAAAGCAAGACTTCATGACACGTGAAGAGTCGATTCGGGTCGATGACGACCCTGGCACGGTCGAAGTCGACGTTTCCATGGTCTCTCAAGATGCGCTTTTCAACGTCACGGGACACCAATGGCAGCGACGCGGCGTCTACTTCATGTTGGGATCTATCCCCTTTATCGCGGGTGGCGCAGCGCTCTTTGTGCTGAGCAAAGACCGCTTTGATGAAGCCAGCAAAATCGCGTTGCCTGCAGGTCAATCAAGGGCCGAAGACTTGCGCGACACGGGCTACAACTACCGAACAGCAGCCATCGCCTCAAGCGCGGTTGGCGGCGCAGCATTGGTGACCGGGCTCACTTTTTATCTTGCTGGAATCGACAGTGGCGAGACGGCCCTGAAGCCTTATGTCGGTCCCAAATCGGTCGGGCTTGCAGGCTCGTTCTGACCAAATCCGCCCCCACCTGGGGTGTGAATCTGAATCACGTCTCCAGGACGTGTCTCCATCGTGATCTTGTCGGGCAGTTCCGTCGTGATTCCTTCGCGAATCAGCAGGTTGCGCCCCGCTTTGCCGGCCTCTCCCCCGTCGAGTCCATAAGGACGCGACGCACGGCGCTCAGTCATCAACGTGACCGTCACCTCGTGGTCAAACTCGTAAGCCCGCACCACACCATCGCCTCCCCGATATGTTCCTGCTCCACCTGAGGATCGACGAATCGCGTATCGATTGATCCTAAACGGATAGGCGTGTTCCAGCGCTTCAATCGGCGTGTTCAACGTATTGGTCATATGCGAATGCACACCCGATGCCCCGTCATGGTCTGGTCCAGCTCCCATGCCACCACCAATCGTTTCGTAATACGCAAAGGGCTTTCCGTGACGAGGGTCCTGCCCTCCAATCAGGATATTATTCATCGTGCCTTGGGAAGCCGCCGAGACCTTGTCTGGACAAGCCAGGGCCAGCGCACCAAACATCACGTCTGCAACCCTCTGGCTTGTTTCGACGTTTCCGATCGCCACCGGAGCCGGCCAAATGGCGTCCAAAAACGAGCCTGACCGCGTTCGAATGTCGATGCACCGCATGTAGCCTGCGTTCGAAGGCATCTCGCTTGGCGCCAGACACCGAACGGCGAAATAGACGGCCGAAGCCGTGACCGCTGCGGGGACGTTCACCGGCCCTTGGACCTGATCCACGGCATCCATGAAGTCGACGACCATATGGTCGTCCTCGACTGTGACCGAGACCCGAAGTGGGATATCGAAAGTCCCCTGACCGTCGGAATCTAAGGCGTCTGCAAAGTCATAACGGCCCTTGGGCATGCGCGAAATCACAGCCCGCATCATTCGCTCGCTGTAGTCGATCAGGGCATCGAGCATGCCGACGTGTTTATTGGCGGCCAGTGCTTCGGCCAAACGGATCGCACCGCGGCGGTTGGCAGCCCGCTGCGCCGCGAGGTCTCCACGGCGCTCGTCGGGAGTGCGGCTGGCCGCACAAAACCTGTCGACAAAATCATCGTCGAGCCGTGTCGGCCCAAAACGGATGCCTTCTTCGTCGATATGCTTGGAAAGCGGCATGCTGCCGGGCGAAATCCCTCCTACATCGGCATGATGAGCGCGGTTCGCCACCAGAAATCGCAGCTCTCCAAGCTCGTCGAACACGCCCGAGACCAAGGTCACATCGGGCAGATGGGTGCCGCCTGCATAAGGGTCGTTGAGCACGACCTCCAACCCAGGCACAAAGGTAAATGCGTCGAGCGCGGCTCGGACCGACATGGGCGTCGAGCCAAGATGGACAGGGATATGCGCCGCTTGCGCAACCATCTGGCCTTGGGCGTCAAACACCGCGCACGAGTAGTCGCGGCGCTCCTTGATATTGGGCGAAAACGCCGCCCGCATCAGTGATGCTCCCATTTCCTCGGCGACCGATGCAAAAAAGTGACGGGCGATTTCGATTCGAATATCGGTCATGGACGCACCAGCAAAATATGGCCGTTAGCCAACGAAACCGTCCATCCGGGTGGAACCAGGGTTGTCGACGAGAATTCGACAATGATCATCGGACCTTGGTCGTCTTTTCCTTCACTAAGATTCTGACGAGGTATGACACGGATTTCGCTTTCCCTTTCAAAAACGGCAACCGCGTTTTGGGTGGCTGCGGCAGGCGCGTCCGGCAAACGAAATGTCCCAATGGTTGCGGGATGCGTGGCCACAGCGCGAACGTTGACCACCTCGACCGGGCGCGACATGCGGTAGCCGTACGACTCTTCGTGGCGCGCATGAAAACTTGCCTCAAGGGTGGTTGCCGAATGCGACCAGGGCATGGCCAGCTCGAAGCTCTGGCCCACGTAGCGGCACTCGGCAAAGAACTCGACCTCGCCGTCGGGCATCTGTGATTCGACCTCTTCGCGCAACGCATCAAGCACCTGCTGCAGCGCGGCGTGGTCATGGCCCAGGGCCACCAGAACCGTCTTGGAGGCCGTGCGCAAAGAAGCGGCCTTGAGCATTCCATAGGCCGACAGGAGACCGGGCATGGCCGGAATCACCACCGTGTTGATGCCAAGGTCTTCGGCCAACGCGCACGCATGAAGGCCTCCGGCACCACCAAACGAAACAAGCTTAAATTCTCGCGGGTCCTTTCCGCGTTCTACCGATATCACTTTGATGGCACGCACCATCGAAGCGTTCGCCACATCGATGATGCCTTTGGCGAACTCCACCGGATCAATCGCAAACTCCGCGGCGCCGGACGTGATCGCTTGCGTTGCCGCCGCCAAATCCAGCGGCATTTCGCCGGCCAAGCGCGCGTCCGCGGGAATGCGCCCCAAAAACATATTCGCGTCGGTCACGGTCGCGAGGACTCCGCCGCGACCATAACAAGCCGGGCCCGGACTCGCCCCGGCAGACCTTGGCCCGACGCGCAGTGCCCCGCCTTCGTCGCGCCAGGCGATGGAACCGCCGCCTGCACCGACGGTGTGAATGTCCAGCACTGGCACCCGAATCGGAATGCCGTCGATTTCGCTCTCATTGGTCCAAATCATTCCGCCATCACACAGGCTGACATCGGTCGACGTGCCGCCCATATCAAAACCAATGATCTGGTCGAAGCCCAATTCCTTGGCGACCGACCAGGCCCCCACGACCCCGCCAGCCGGGCCGCTCAAGATGGTGTTCACGGGAAATTCGGCAGCCGCCTTCACATCGTATCGACCGCCGTTGGATTGGATCACATCGATGGGCGCCGGCGACAGTTCGACTTCGAGCGCGTGCAGGTAGGCCGTCATCACAGGTCCAACGTACGCGTTGATGGCGGTCGTTGACGCTCGCTCGTACTCGCGAAACTCATTCAAGACCTCGTGGCTCGCGCTGATATGCAACGTCGGGTCAGCGAGCGTGAGAGCGGCCTTCAGCGCCTTTTCATGGAAGGGGTTGGCGTAGGCGTGCAAAAGACAAATCGCAACGGCCTCGTACCCTACGGCTCGCCTGACGACGGACTCGATCGCGGCCGAGGTGAGCTCCACCTGAACCTGCCCATCGTTGAGCACGCGTTCGGCGACCCCAAGCGTATCGCGGTGGTCCACCAATGGAGCCGGAAGCTGCGGGTTCTGCGTGTAGAGTTCCGGGCGATTTTGCCGGCGCAGATAGAGCAGGTCTTCAAAACCCGCACTCACCACCAATAAGACTCGCGCGCCCCGACGCTCCAGAAGCGCGTTGGTCGCCACCGTGGAGCCGTGCACCAGCCTCAAATTTGCATCGTCCCCAAAAAAACGAATCCCCTCAACGATTGCGCGTGAGGGGTCCGAAGGGGTCGATAGCAATTTATGAAGGCTGACGTTGCCGTTGGGTTCTCGGAGCACGACATCGGTGAAAGTACCACCGGTGTCGACGCCGAAAAGCCTCGATTCGCCGTCTGTAGACATAGAGCCTTAAGGGAAAATACCGCGTTCAGCGTACACAGCGTTGATGCGCTGAATACCCACGGCGTAAGCCGCAGTTCGGTTATCGACGCCGTGTTCACGCGCAAAGGAGCGCATCTCGTGATAGGCCCGCTGCATCATGAAATGCAGGCGCTCGTCGATCTCTTGAAGTTGCCATGACTCCGAGCGTTTATTCTGAACCCACTCGAAATAGGAAACCACCACACCACCCGCATTCGCGTAGAGGTCAGGCAGCACGTCGATGCCTTTTTCGAAAAGCACGGCCTCGCCCGCAAGCGTCATGGGGCCGTTGGCGCCTTCGACGATGAGGCGGCAATTCATGCTGGCCGCGACCTTTTCGTCGATTTGCATTTCGAGAGCCGCAGGAATGCAGATATCGCAGTTCGTGGCCCAAAACTCTTCGGACTTGATCTCAGTTGAGTTCGCGTATCCGCGCACGCCGCCGGTTGCCTTCACGTGGTCGGCGAGTTTGCGGACGTTAAGGCCTTCGGGGTTCACGATGCCACCGGTATGGTCCATGACCGCGGTCAACGAACCACCAAGTTTGGACAAAATCGAAGCGACATTGCTGCCGACGTTACCAAACCCTTGCATGATGTAGGTCGCGCCATCGAGCCTGAAGCCGGTTTCCTCGGCCCATTCCTGAATCGCGTACACCACACCCTGGCCGGTCGCTTTTTCACGTCCGCGGCTACCGCCCGAAGCGAGCGACTTGCCTGTCACAATGCGGCGCTGAGCGTTCTTGTCGCTCAGGTTATGCATGTTCATGTAGGTGTCCATCATCCAGACCATGACCTGCGAGTTCGTTCCCACATCGGGCGCTGGAATGTCGTATTCCGGCCCGATATTATTCCCAAGGTCATGGGTGAAGCGACGCGTGATTTTCTCGAGTTCGCGGGTCGAGTGCTTGTGGACATTGAGCGCCACGCCACCTTTGGCACCGCCAAAGGGGATGTCGAGCAACGCGCACTTGTAGGTCATGATCGACGCAAGCGCCTTAACCTCCTGCAAAGTCACATCGTGATGGAAGCGAATTCCACCCTTATAAGGCCCCAGGATGTTGTTGTGTTGGATTCGGTAGCCCGTGAAGAGTTGGTACTCTCCGGTGTCCATCATCACCGGGAAGTTGACGATGATTTCGTTCTTAGGCTGACTCAGAATCAAACCGACATGAGGCAACGTATTCATGTGCGAGAGCGCACGATTGAATTGCCCGATATGTGTTTCAAAAAAGTCTGGTTTATTGCTGGGTGTTACACGTGCTTCAGCACTTCTTTTCGACATGACGCCGTCCATATGTTGGTAGGCAAGGAATTAGTTGCCGACCGCTACCACGGGCCGACATGCCATGTTTGTTAACAACGGTGCGGGGTAGCGTCAAGGAACGGCCATAACACAGCGCGTCATGGATTTTCGGGCATTTCGTCACTCGGTGTGGCCCCGTCTGACTCACCGGCATCTGACGCACCCTCGTCGTCGAGCTCGGGAGTCGGATTTGTTTGCAAAGTGGGGCTGATTGCCATGATCTGCCACATCTGAATTCCCGGCATCGTGGGCGATTGCAGCTC
>JBFFMO010000310.1:0-5710 GCA_041554035.1 Allomicrovenator sp.
CCACGACCGACGAACTCGTCGCTGCCCTTGATGGATTGCCGCTTGCGATCGAGCTCGCCGCGGCTCGCACGCTTGTTTTGAGCCCCGACCAGATTTTGACTCGATTGGTTTCATCGAATCAGGTTCTGGGATCATTGCGCACTTCGCGCCACGGGACCCTCGACCGCACGATCGAGTGGTCGTGGGACCTTTTGGAACCGTCGACAAAAAAGATTGCGACGACGATCGCGCTTTTTGATCACGCTCTTGATCCTCGTCTTCTGGACGAATTGTGGCCGGAATACGATGTCGTTTCTCTGGCCCAAGAACTTGAATCCAGATTTTGGTTACGGGTGAGCGATGGTCCGCGCGGCAAAACGTGGTCCACGCTCTGGGCGATGCGGCGATTTGTGCGCACGCGTATCACTGACGAAGAACGCGCGGCGCATGAGCGGCGATTCTGCGTTTGGGCTCGCTCGCACGTGCATGAAGCACCCGGCTGGTGGGCATTTTTCATTCCAGAGGGAATCTCGTCTTTGAAGGCTTTAATGGGAGAGGGGTCCTACGCCGATGGCGCAGTTATTCTTGGGAGACTGTTTTTTGGTGCGTTTGGAGGTCCTCATTTTCATGAGGTGCTTGATTTGGCCGAGCACCTTCTAAATAGGATGGACAGAAACGAGGACCCGATTGCCTGGTCGATCTTGGCCACCAAGCTTTCGAAGGGCGCGTTTCGCTACAAGTCACGTCATCGTGCGATCGAATGGTCGGCGCCTGCGGTCGCCGTAGCTCCATCGGGATCGACGGCGAAGCTTGGAGCCATGGCGCAGCACGTCATCTGTCGTATCGACAGTGGCCGGCGAGACGAAGCAGCCGACCTTCTGAAGAGACTCGCCACGGAACGTCAGGAAATACAGATGGATATGTCCGTGGTGTCCGCCCTTCTTGATGTCGCGACCGCGTTTCATGAGGTGGGTGATTTCGCCGAATTGCGTCGCACGGCCAAGGTGATATTGGAGATTGCACGCCGTGAAGAAAACGCGGACGCCGAGGCCAGGGCATGGATTCATCTGTCATACGCCTCGTACGACCTGGGCGAATTCACGCGTGCCGACGAGGAAATCGGCAATCTGAATCGCCTGCTTGAACTGCGACATCCTCACGAGAGAATCGCCGTCGGCGGCGCGGTAGCTCCCCTCGTCGCGCTACAGCTTGGCCGCAAGGCAGAGGGAAAGGCTTCATTGGTGGAATGCGAAAAGGTGGCCCGCGAGACGCACAACGCGGCGCTTGAGTTCTACGTCGAATTGGCGTGGGCAGAGTGGGCGGCGCGCGAGGAAATCAGCGCCATCCGAGTCCATCTCGACCTCGCGCTAAGCAGCGCGAATATTCAAGTGTCGGCCAAATCTGTAGCCCATGTGCGCTTTCTGCATGCACTGGAGGACATCGCTTCGGGTTCGTTTGAGAGCGCCCTGATGCGCATCGCCGCTTTGCGCACCGACGGCCTGAACCCCGCTTCCACCCAAAGCTGGCAAGATGTGCTTGAGTCCGCAGAGTGGTTTTGTCAGCAGCGTCTGGGCACGGCAGCGCCGGTGCCAGACTCGTTATTCGGGGAGCTTTTCGCCGCCGTGGACGCCGCTCTTCGCGGGGATGAAGAGGATCTGGCAGCCCTATTGGCCCGGGAGCCTTCGTCGGCTTGGGTCGTGCCCGGCTTGTATTTGTTGCGCATGGACGACGTCGCTCGAAGACTGCCGGCGAGGATCTCAAGACGGCCGGGACCGCGCCTTTGTTTGGAGAAAAGTGGCCGAAAATTCCGTGTGAATCAGGGCCCCGTTCAGGATATTTCACGTCGTCAGGCGCTTCGGAAAATACTCGTTTATTTGGCCGAACAACAAAGAGGCTCGGAGCAGGTTTCCGTCAGCGTCCATGACGTGATCGAGGCCGGATGGCCCGACGAAAAAATCCTACATGATGCCGCTTTGACTCGCGTCTATACGACGATGAATCGCATGAGAGCCATGGGGCTCGATGACATCATCATCACCCTCGATGACGGATATGCCTTCGCGCCCGACGTCGTTGTGGAGTGGGTCGACTCGCTCTAGGTTGTCGGGTTCAGGTGGTCGGGTTTCAGGTGGTCGGGTTTCAGGTTTCAGGTTGTCGGGTCTGAGGTTTGTGATGGTGCGCCGGGCTCCAGCCCGGCATTGCGACTCGCGATTGGCATGTTTCAGCTTTCTGCGAGTTCGAAGTTTTTGACCAGACTATTTGTAATCTGCCAAACGGACCGGCAATCGCCTTCGTCCCCACTCGCCGGGTTTGTCTTCAAACACACCCGCGCACTGAGTTTTGCACTTCGTGCATTGCCCCTTTTCGTCCAGATTCCACTCCGACAACTCGTACCAGTCGCGGCCGATGATTTTCTGTCCGCAGCCGTGACAGTAGGTGCTGTCGCCTTCAGGGTCGTGCACATTCCCCGTGTAGGCGTAGCGAACTCCGTTGCCCATCGCGATTTTCCGGGCGCGTTGCAGGGTCGTTTTGGGCGTGCTGGGATGGTCCATCATTTTGAAGTCCGGATGAAACGCCGAAAAATGCATCGGTACATCAGGCCCCAGGTGTTTTACGACCCATTTTGTCATGGCATCGATTTCTTTATCGCTGTCGTTTTCGCCCGGTATGACTAGGGTTGTGAGCTCCAGCCACACATCAGTTTCGTGTTTAATATACTCCAAAGTATCCAAGACCGGCTTCAGTTCAGACCCGGTGATTTTCCGATAGAAATCTTCGGTAAATGCCTTCAAGTCCACGTTGGCAGCATCCAGTTCGGCATAGAGTTCGGCCCGGGCAGCGGGCTTGATGTAGCCTGCGGTCACGGCCACCGTCTTAACACCAGCTGCTCGACATGCCTGAGCCACATCGATGGCGTACTCCATGAAAATAGTTGGGTCATTATAGGTGAAGGCGACCGACTTACACCCCAGTGCCGTGGCGGCGTCTGCGATGGTCGTGGGTGTCGCTGAATCTGCCAGAGTGTCGAATTCGTGCGATTTTGAGATGTCAGAATTCTGGCAGAATTTACAGCCCAAATTGCAGCCTGCGGTGCCGAACGAAAGGACGGGACTGCCAGGCAGAAAATGATTGAGTGGCTTTTTTTCGATGGGGTCGACGCAATACCCACTGGAACGCCCCCACGTGGTCGAGACGATCTGGTCGTCTTTTCGGGCCCTTACAAAACAGTAGCCGCGTTGACCTTCCTGCAGTTTGCATTCGCGCGGGCATACGTCGCATTGGATCCGGCCGTCTGCCAAACGGCTCCAGTATTTGGTTGGGACCACCGACGGGTCGTCGAGGCTGATAATATCTTCCTTCATGGCTTTTCTCCCCAAGGTGCGTGTCGAAGTTCTCGTATTGATAGGTAGGCACATGTAGGAGAAAGACCAGATGGCCATTTTTAGTGAAATGCGGAGTATGAGGCAGGCGGCGGTCGCGGGGCAGTTTTATCCCTCAGACCCAGACGACCTGTCCAGAATGGTGGATGGCTTTTTAAACGACGCCAAACCGATAACCGGTCGAGCAAAAGCGATCATTGGGCCCCATGCCGGGTACGTTTTTTCGGGGCCCATCGCCGGGTCGGCTTATCGGGCATTTGACGGGTTGGACCCAAATTCCGTGACACGAGTGATTCTTTTAGGACCCGCGCATCGTGTCTCGTTTCGTGGCGTGGCCGCCTGTGCTTTTACGCATTTCAGTACGCCAATGGGAGACGTGATTGTCGAGCCAGGTGCGATGGATCGTGTTCTGAATATCCCTGGGGTCATTGAATACGACGGGTCTCATTCGGGCGAACACAGTCTGGAAGTCCATTTGCCCTTCATTCAGCGCGTGTTCCCCAGGGCGAGGATCGTTCCGCTGCTGGTAGGTCACGACGCAGAAAACACGGTGGAGACGATTCTGGAGGCCCTCTGGGGCGGGCCTGAGACACGCATCGTGATTTCGTCTGACCTGAGCCATTTTCATGGCTACGACGTGGCCAAAGTCATGGACCAGAATACATCTCAAGCCATCGCCGAATTGGACCCCGATGCGGTGATAAGCGATGGCGCATGTGGCGCAGTGCCTGTCCGGGGACTGCTTAGGGTGGCACGGAAAAAGCGCATGAGCGCCAAAATACTGGACCTGCGTTCTTCAGGCGACACCGCCGGAAGCCGGGACCAAGTCGTGGGTTATGGAGCCTACGCATTTTATGAGGAGACCTCATGAGTGAAACCAAAAAAACCAGAAGACTCAGCGAAAGTGAAGAGACTCTTTTATTGAAAGTTGCGCGTCTATCCGTCGAGGGGGCCGCTTACGGTGAACCTGAAGCCGTCGTTTGCGACGCTGCCGCTTTGCACGCGGTGAGCCTTGGCGACCTCGGCGGAGCCAGTTTTGTGACCGTCTATGTCAATGGCCAGCTGAACGGTTGTCTGGGCTCCATGGAGACCCGGCGCAAACTCGTCGATGATGTCGCGCATAATGCCTACAACGCGGCCGCAGCCGATCCTCGATTTCCCCGATTGCAGGCGAGCCAACTGCCTGATGTTGGGTTGCATGCGTCGGTGCTTTCACCGTTGGAGAGAATGTCAGTTGGGTCATTTTCCGAAATGACACAAGCCGTTCGCCCGGGAGTCGACGGACTGCTGATCGAGGCGGGGCGCCATCGTGGCACTCTGTTGCCGTCGGTGTGGAAAAACGTCCCCGACCCCGCAGTTTTTTTGATGCATCTCTGGGGAAAAGCGGGCCTCAAAGCGGGCGTTTGGCCCGAGGATATGAAGGCCTTTCGATACACGACACAGGAGTTTAGCGACGAGGCTTGATGGGAGAATTGAAGATTGAAGTGAATAATAGTTGAACAAATTAAATGAATGAAAATGAAAAAGGTGGATGGAATGAGTGCTGAAAAAACAAAAATGCAGAAAATCGTGATTCAAAAACCCGGCGGATATGAACGTCTGGAACTCCAAGAGTTTCCGATTCCCACGCCGGGGCCAGACGACGTGTTGATCGAGGTGAAGGCGACAGGCGTGAACTACGCCGATGTCATCGTTCGCATGGGGCTGTACCAATCGGGGATCGAACTGATTGGCTGGCCGATTACGCCAGGTTTCGAGGTCGCGGGTGTGGTCATCGGCCTCGGCAAAAATGTGAAGGATTTGGAGCTTGGAGACGAGGTCGTGGGCCTGACTCTTTTTGGCGGGTATGCGTCGCATGTGGTGACCGGGCGCAAATACATTTATCGGAAACCAAAGAACCTGAGTTTTTCGGAAGCGGCGGCCATGCCGGCGGTGCTGATGACGGCTTGGTTCGCACTCTTGGAGCTCGCGCATCCGCGTCCAGGGGCCAAGATGCTGATTCATTCCGCTGCAGGCGGGGTGGGGTCGTCGCTTGTGCAATTGGGTAAGCTATTGGGATGCGAAGTGGTCGGTGTGGTCGGCTCAAGCCATAAAGTCGACGCAGCCAAAGCGCTTGGCTGCGATCTGGTGATCGACAAATCAAAACAAGATCTTTGGGCCGAAGCAAAACGATTTGCACCCGAGGGTTACGATGTGATTTGCGACGCCAATGGCGTAGAGACGCTGGGCGACTCATACAAGAGTCTTCGGAATGCCGGAAAGCTCGTGGTGTACGGCTTTGCCACGATGTTGCCCAAAGAAGGGGGCAAGGTAAAATGGCCCAAATTGGCGTGGGGATGGCTTAAAACACC
>JBFFMO010000311.1:0-5709 GCA_041554035.1 Allomicrovenator sp.
ACCGCTCACCGCTTAAAAGCCGCCGCCGTAGAGGAAGTAGAATTCGTTGATGCCGCCCTCCGACAGGCCGCGCGCATAGCCCAAACGCAAGTTGCCGCTCAGGTAATAGGCGAAGGTGGTCGAGAGCAGGACTTCGGCGCCAACGCCGGTAATCAGGTCTGCGTCGGCTAAAAAGCCGGTGTACGCTGCGCCGGTTTCGTAAAATACGGCACCTTTTAGTTGCCGAAAAAATACAGGAATGGTGCCAAACCCATCGTCGAGGTCGAGGATGGGGAATCGGTAATTCAGGCTTAAAAGCTGGAGGTTGGGGCCGACCTGATGATTGACCGGATAACCCCGTAAAACCCGGCGAAGCGAGATTTCCTGGAAAATCACGCTCGAAAGAACGTCCTGGGGCGCGTTTCCACCGAGTCCGTAATTCCCCGGTGAACGTCCCAGATTTGAGGTGTGCGCGCCCGAATAAAGTGCGGCCAAAACGTGGCGTCGCAAGAAGGGATTGGGCAGAAAGACGCTGAGTCCATAACCGACACTGACGGCCTCGATATCGCTTCCAAGAATCGGGTCCTGAACGCTCACGGAAACCGATGCCGCCACGCCTTTTTCGGCGCTGATGGAACGTGGATACCGGTCCACATCCGAGAACGACAAGGACAGTGAAAGCTGGTTCAGCCAGTATTCTTCAGGTTTGACGGGCTCAAGGTCACCGGGGTCGCTTGGGACGTAGGGAAGTTCCTCGAAAGTCGAGTGTTGGATCGAATACGAGGCACCGAGAGAAAAGGATTCCAAAATACCAGGAAAGGGCCGTGATGCGCTGACCTGAGCCGACCAGTCCTGGGACAAATACAGCTGGTCGTCGCTGGCCACAAAATAGGAGCGCGTCGTGGGATACTCGCGGTAGCGCACAATGCTTGAGACGTTCACGGGAAGCCCGCTGAAGGACATCACCGCGCCGACGTTCGTGCCCTGTTGGTCAATCGTGTCCCCAAAAAGCACGGCAGCGGCGAGCTCCCAGTTCAGTTGGCCCACGGGGTCGACCCCCGAGACCGAGGCGCCAAGCGCGCTTCCCGACGTCACCAGTGCAAATTCAGGCGACAAAAATAGGGGCATCAACCAACGGCTGGTCTGGTAATCGCTCTTTTTAAACGTCGACGTGTCGATGACCGGGTAGCTGCGCGCCGAATAATCATCCTGAGCCGGCCTGCGAGCCGGCAAAGAGGTTTTGGAAGGTGGTGTCAGCCACACGATATCGTATCCATTTGAGGCGTAGGTCGTGGCAAATAGTTTATCGCCAAGCAATTGCGGCGCCGTAACGCCCGCCACCACGTTTGTGACTTGCCGCACCTGAGTCGTCTGCAGGTCGTACTCATAAATATTCAGGATGCCGCTTCGATCCGAAGAAAATAGAATTCGATCGTTCCCCACAAAAACTGGGTCCAAATCGAGCGCAAAATCCGCTGTAAGCCGTCGAGCAGGTCCACCGGCAGTCGGAATCATCCAGATGTCACGCGCGCCTGTATCGAGCCTCCAAGCCGAATAAACGATATGTTTTCCGTCCGGACTGAATTGAGGCGTCGCGATTTGCTGCCAATGGGCGTCTTCTGTCCCTTTGAACTTCGTGCCTCCGGTCAACATCCGTGGTTTTGCCGAGGGACGCTGGAAATCTCGGACCATCAGCTCCATCGTTCCGTGAACGTTGCGGACGTAGGCGAGCCAACGGCCATCTTGTGATATCGCGGGCTCGCGGGCGCGTTCGGCCTGTGTGATTCTTCGGACCGTTTTTGTTGTGGCATTCCAGGCAAAAAGGTCCTGAACATTATAAACGGCGTCGATCGTATTGGCCTGCGAATACACAAGCTCCATGCCGTCAGGCGTCCATGCACTGGGGCCAAAACCGCCTTCGACTCGAACCAGGTCACGCAGCTTCCCGTTGGGTTGAATCTCGACGTATCGCGGGGTCGAATCAAAATCGCTGTGCAAAAAAGTAATCGTATTAAATTGGGGGCGAATACGCGCAAACCCATGCGCGCCGCCATCCCCTGAAGTGACCAAATGCAGTTTGGTTTCGCCGGCAGCTTTCACGGCCATACGTTGGGCCTGAGCCCGCCCCATGGCGTGTGCGGTCCATTCATTCCAGAGCGATTCGATCGTCACGCCCGAGATTTCGAGCGAGGTGCTGTTCAGGCTCCAAGGAATGATCCGACGCCCATATTCGTGATTGAATTTGGTTCCGTAAATCTCGCCGTAGCGCTCAAAAACCCAATCTAAAAAAAGACTTCCATAAAGGTAGGCTGAGTTGCCGCCTGGCCATTGGGTCGGGCTGCCTGTGGCTGCCCCAAGGTCCAGGAAAACCCCATCCAATGCCGCCATGCGCGACCACATATCCCAAAGCGCGCCTTTGACCCGGCCACCGCGGGTTCGGGCCGATTCGTGGTAGGTCGCCAACCCCTCGGTGTACCAGCGGGGCAGGGTCTGGTTGGGCGCAAAGACCTTGCCGACCACGTAATTTAGATAGGGGAATATCGAACCTTTGGTGTCGATATGAAGAATGTGGACGTACTCGTGGTAAACCAGAATTCGAAGCCAGTCGTCGTAAAATCCCAAGACGGAATCAGCCTCTGGGGCCATTCCGTAGATGTTCATGATGTTGCGGCCGAACACATTTGCGGAGCCGTTTGCGACATCCGATTTGTCCGTCACATTCACGTGAACTTTGGCCGGTACCCAGTCGAGCAGCGGCGACAACGTCGTGTGCGCTTCTTCACAGGTGATGGCGACCTTGAGCGCCAGGTCCTCGATGCCCGTGTAGTAGTGAACATAGAAGTGGGGCGTCTCGATCGTGAAGTATTCAAGCTCCGGGTCGTCGATCGCCCACGCGGACTGCCCCCAAAGCAGAACGCCCACGACCACCAAGATTTTTAGGAAAAAACGCATCATCGTTATGCGTGATACCGGAAATGTGAGCGCGTTGGAATTCACGGTTTCCAAAGGCGTACTTCGTGGCCCTCGACGGCCAGCGCTTCGGGCAGGGAATCCAATAACCAGGGTTCAAAATTAGGGACCCGATAGGCCTGCCAGTTCAGGTCCTTTTCGCCGATCGTCAAAACGACCAGTCCGTTACCACCGATTTGGTCGGAACCTATCCACGACCGGGCACCCGTCCCAAGATTGGGCATGCTGATGGTTGGCACGCCCTTGGTGATATGCGGGTAAAACGCATGATGATGGCCATGCAAAAAGACGTCGATTTGACGACGAGACAGGACTTCGGTCAGCCGAACATCGTTGCTGGCCTCGTTCTCTCGGCCTTTTGCGATGGGGACAAGCGGCACGTGGCCAAAAACCACCACAGGTCCGGCCGCCTTGGCCAAGGTCTTGTCCAACCAGATGATTTCCCGATTGGGCAATTTCCGGGGCGTCGTCAGATCCAAAGAGATAAAAAGCGCTGGATGTTCGACACCGTTGGGTCGAGCGCGAAACGCGTATCGCAGGGGCCACATTTCGTCGGACACAAAGTCCACGTCAGGGCGCCGGTCCACCCATTGTTCGACGTATTCTGTTCGCTCGGGCAGGAATCGAGGCGCGCGGGCGGCGTCGTGATTGCCCGGTGATGGTGCGAAGGTCAGTCCACACTCTTTCAACCGGCCGGTGACCTCGGCGTGGAAGCTCGCCCACATGGCTTTGTAATCGAGCCCTTCTCTCATGCCCGCGACCATGTCTCCCGTCCCAATCACCAAATCCGGCCGCAACACTTCGCATAACCACTTCACGCTCGCCTGAACTTCAGGCGTGTAGCTTGTGGACCCATAGGACGAGTTCATGTCGGAGATGACAGCCACAACAAGGGGTTTGGGCCGTATCGGCTCGACGGGAGGCGCGAGTGGGAGGACAGGTGCGGGGACTTTGGCGGGATCAACGGTCGCCATGTCCACAGGCGGCTCGGCCACGACCGCGCTAATCTTGGGCGGGTGTTCTTCGATTACGCCGGCAGAGCACGAGGCCGCGACCAAAACCAATGCCAGGCATCTTAGTGTTGACTTGTATTTGAGTGGTTCGTCGAACATCGTACGCGGGCACACAGGCGTTGGAGTTGAAATGGCTGTACTTCAAACCCCTCAATCGGGGCAAATCCACTACACGTTGTACGCGAAAGCCGACGTACCCACGGTGGTTTTTCTAAATGGCATGACCCAGTCGACCCTTCATTGGAAGAGTCAGGCCAGAGCTTTCCACGAAAAATTTCAGGTGCTGACGTACGACGCGCGTGGTCAAGGCGAGTCCCCGGCGGGTCCGGTCGAGCTCGGTCTTGAATTGCATGCCGCAGATCTGGCTGCTTTGTTAGACCATCTTGGCGTCGAACGCGCAAATTTGGTGGGATTTAGCCACGGAGCGCGGGTTGCACTGAAATTTGCCAACGACCATCCACACTCTGTGGAGCGATTAGCCTTGGTTTCGGCGACTGCGATACCGTCGGCATTGGCACGAACGATCTTTCGAGCGTGGCGAGAAACCTTGCGACTTGGCGGGCTCGAAGCCATGACGTGGTGCGCGTTACCAACGATTCTTGGCGACAAATTTTTGGGCGAAAACGAGGCTCTGATCGGCGGGATCGTGAAGGCGTCGCTTCAACGGAATGATGCAGAAGGGGTGCGGCGTCTCTTGGATGCGCTCTCGACCTATCCCGACCTGAGCGAGCTTGCGAAAGGCGTTCAAGCGCCGACTCTGGTTTACACGTCAAAGGACGACTTGTTGGTCACGACTGAAGGCGCTCAAGAACTGGCTAACTTGTGTCGTGGTCGCCATATCGAAATCGAGGGAGTAGGGCACACGATTCCGATCGAGGCTCCGGACGCGTTCCGTCACACGGTGACGTCTTTCCTAGCCGGGGCGTTGGATTGAATGTCATCCTGAGTCGGTCGCCTCGTTTTTTATCCGTCTTTTTCTTAGGACGCAGGCGACATCGACGATGACCGATATTTCAAAAGAAAATCCGGCCGACCAGGTGAGCTTACTTGGTGCGGTCGCCATCGGAGTTGGCGGCATGGTCGGCGGCGGTATTTTTGCCGTTCTCGGGCTTGCGGCTGTCCTCGCTGGCGGGGCAACCCCAGTGGCATTTGCCATCGCGGGGTTGGTCGCACTTCTGACAGCCTATTCCTACGCCAAATTATCGGTGGCTTATCCTGATAATGGTGGGACAGTCATCTTCATCGATAAAGCGTTTGGCCGCGGCTGGTTGACCGGGGCGTTGAATAATCTGCTCTGGCTGGGATACGTCATCACCGTTGCACTTTATGCTGTGGCCTTCGGAAACTACGCCTCGACCTTCCTGCCGGAACACCTTCAAAACGCAGTTTCGAACCATATTCTGATTTGTTCCGGTATTTTGATTCCATTGCTCCTAAATTTCTTTGGGGCGACGGTCGTGAGCAAGGCCGAGACCTACGTTGTCGCTTTTAAAATTGCGATTTTGGTCTTGGTCGTTGGTGCAGGCATGGGCGGCATCGACGCATCTCACCTATCTCCCAGCACCTGGGCATCACCACTACAGGTCGCGGGCGCAGGCATGATTATCTTCGTCGCGTACGAAGGCTTCGAGCTGATTGCGAACACCGCGGCAACGGTCAAAAATCCTGAAATTACGCTGCCGCGCGCTTACTACGCGTCTGTGGTCTTTGTTATCGTCTTGTACATCATGATTTCGACCGTGGTGAT
>JBFFMO010000312.1:0-5696 GCA_041554035.1 Allomicrovenator sp.
CGCTCTTGAAGGAGCAACGCTCCTAAAATCGCGGTCGCCGATAAGAGGGTTTTGTATTGGTGAGCCAAGCAACGGACTCCACGAGTACAGGGTGGAACGCCCAGGCAGCCGTGATGGCCAACGGAATCGAAATGGGGGCAGAGTCGCAGTGCGGGCAAGATGCCTGCGTACCGGAATCACATCGCGATTTCTGTGTGCCCGCCAGCCAGTATCTTGCCAGTCTCCAAACTAGCCATGTGTTAAGGAGGTGAATCCCAATATGTATTTGGTGAAGAGCCTGGAAATAGCAGTTTTCTCCAAAGACGGAACGCAGGAAAGCATAAAGCGCCGTCGGAATTGGTATCGGATATCCGATATTGGGATTTACTAAACGGTTCCACCACGAAGTACCCCACCAATCGAGGATTTCTGGGCGAAAAACGACGAAACTTGTGTCGTCCCAGGTTGGAATGGTTCCGTAACTGGCGGCGGGGAAGTAGACGCTAACTAGGACGACGGCGATTACCGCGAACCCTACTGCGGATAACTTGCTGGGTCGTGAGTTGCAATGCGGGGAGGATGCCCGCATACCGGTGGCAGAATCGGCGTCAGAATCGCCATGCGGGCAGGATGCCCGCTGACCGGGGTCTGAACCAGAACTCATGCAGTAAACCACTCGACAGTGTGTTTCAGGCCTTCCTGATAGGTGACGGTTGGATCGTATTGGATCAGCTTTCGCGCGCGGGAGATGTCGGCGAGCGAGTCTTTGACGTCGCCAACGCGTGGGGGACCAAAGATGGCGGGGCGGTCGATGCCCATATGTTGCGTGATGATTCGGTACAAATCGTTGAGCGAGATTCGCTCGCCGCAGGCGATATTCATGACCTGGCCGCTGGCGGCTTCGGCATGCTCGCAGGCTTTCAGGTTGGCCTGAACCGCATTCGCCACATACGTGAAGTCGCGTGTGTGTTCGCCGTCGCCGTTCATCACCGGCGTTCCGCCGGCCTTCAGAATCTCGATGAATTTGGGGATTACAGCTGCGTACGGACCGTTTGGATCCTGGCGAGGACCAAAGATGTTGAAGTATCGCAGTGCGACGGTGTTCAGGCCGTAGAGGCCGGCAAAAACGCTGCAGTATTGTTCGCAGGCCGACTTGTTGACGGCGTAGGGGCTCAGCGGGCGAGGAGGCATATCCTCTTGTTTAGGCAGCGTTGGGGTGTCGCCGTAGGCCGCGCTGCTCGCCGCAAAAACGAAGGCGTTCACGCCCGCATCTCGTGCTGCGATCAGCATGTTCAGGGTGCCGGTCAGGTTGACGTCATGCGAGGTCAGCGGGTCCTCGATCGATCTTGGCACCGAGCCCAGAGCTGCCTGATGCGTGACGTAGTCCATGCCTTCGCAGGCCTTCTTGCATGCATCGGCATCCCGAATATCGCCTTCGATGAACTCAAAATCATTCAGGAAGGGTGCGATATTATGGTGGTGGCCGGTCGCAAAATTATCAAACCCACGGACTTCGTGGCCCTGTTTGATGAGGGTTTCGACGATATGAGATCCGATAAAACCGGCAGCGCCGGTGACAAGGTATTTCATCTATTTTCCAAATCCAAAGAGAGTACAGAACCAGTCATATGAAGCGTCTTTCCATTCGTCGAAAGCACGCGCCACTGCGTTTGTTTTGCCTGCGTGTTGGCTTCAAAAACCACACGTGAGGGCAAAAAGACAGGCCGTTTGAACGATACATCAAGGCTGTAGCCTGAATCAGGCATATCCGTATCGAGCTCGGCCGCCACCCTGGCAACGGTCCACATTCCCGTGGCAATAGCCCGTTTGAATCCAAAAAGCTTGGCCACCGAGGCATGCAGATGAATCGGGTTGTAGTCGCCCGAAACCGATGCATATTTTCGCCCAATGTCTTCCGAAGCAACTATCGTCGATGAGCGAGTGTGCGCGCCGCTTTCGCGCAGGTTGCCTGAAGGCTTCGATGACGAACCCAGCTTTTTCCCTGGCCGGAGCACGGTCGTGACCTGGTCCCAAACCAGCACTCCATCACGCGTGAACTCGGTGATCAGGTCGAACTCGATGCCTTTATTGGCTTCTCGCTGCCCATCAATCCGCACCGTCACATCCCACGAGTCGTCCAGCTTCATCGGTTCGATGACCCGAATCCGGTTGGCCACGTGCACCAGTCCCAATGCGGGATGTGGGAAATCATCGCGTGAAATCAAACGCGCGTGCAGCGCGCCGATCAACACATGGGGATAGGTCGGAGGCATGCGGCCATTGTCGACGGCTCCGGCGACTTTCAAGAACGCTCGAAGGTGGCTGCGGTCAATCCGCACGCCTTGAACACGTTCTTCGATTCGTCCGACCTCGCCGCCCTTTTTTCTGGAAAGAAGGATTTTGGCGTAGGCGGAGCCGTAGGTTGGGAGTTCACTCATGGGGTCACCAAGGTTTTTCGTTGCGCCAGGCGTCGGGCCATAACGAGCCGCGATTTCCTGGGATTTCGACACCATAAGGATCGGTGACAAAATTGTTCATGTCGCTGAATGCGCGCTCGGCGTTGATCCGACCTTCGCGATTTCGCATGGGTTGGACTTTTCCATTCACGCGCAAAGACACGACCTCGTGCGGCCCGGGGCGCAGGTCGACAAGCGCCCCTTTTCGAGTCGCATTCATCAGCTGTTCTTCGTTTCCGATAGGGTCAGCGACCGTCTTGGCTTTCAGGGTCCAAAACAACAACGACGTCGGTTTCTGGCCAGGAAACGCGCTCTGCAGCAGGTCTTTTTCACCGTAAAACGACTTGCCGATATCGTTCTGATTCACCGGGCCAGCCATTAAACAAATGCCCGCCAGCAAATCGCAGTCATCAGGCAGGTCAACCACGCCCATCAGCTCCGCCACCAGGGCGCCGCGCGCCGATGCGGCACCAAAAGCGCGCACAGCCTGAACCCAATCGATTCCGGCTTCCTTGATCGCTTCCTGATCGAGTCCACCCATGTAGATTCGCTGTCCGGCCAGCGCGAAGGCTTTTTTGCCTCGCGCCGCATTACGAGACAGGGCCTTGCCGGTGGGCAGGTCGGCCCAGAGCGGGATATTGGCAATCACTTTGTCGGTGACCGAGTCCAAATGTGCGCGAACTTCTCTGATGCGATCTTTGCCGTTGGGCGTCAGCACGTCGATGCGTTCCAGAAGCAGCAGACGTTTTGCGATTTCGCGGTCCACTCCGGTCCAATGGATGAACGCGTTATAACCCGCGCGCCCAGCCATCACAGTCAGCTCGTCCGGCACGTCCATGTCCTGGCGAATCTGGTAAGCGGGTGGGGCCTTTTCTTCCTGATTTACGCCCGGCTGAATCCGCTCGCTGCGAAATGCCAGCAGGTTGGCACCCAGACGGCGCAAGGTATTCGTGGTGATTCTGACCCGGGCCCCCACCACGACCTCACCGACTTGGGCCACGGTGGCGACTCGCCACCCTTTGACGCGGTCTTCGGATGACAAACCAATAAGCTCTTCCAGTTTACGCATGGCCTTCTGGTTGGTTCGTGCATGCTCACCCGCGAAAGGCCGCATAAACACTTGCGCCTGTTGTCGTCCAGCCGACGCAATCACCGTCGCGCGCTCCATCTGGTCAGCCAAAATGCCGACATGGAGCTGCTGCAGGTAGCCGATCGTCGGGATGTCATCGATGTGTTGCAGTCGTTTGCGCAATCCACGGATCGCCACAGTCGCGAGGCTGACGATGGGTTTATGTCCGATGAAGGTCAGCAGCATCGTGAAGGGCGTGCGATAGGGGCGTGACAACACGATATGCGTGTGTGTTGCGTTGTCGAGGACCGGGGCCTCGTTGCCCTGAAGTTGGCGCAGGATGTCTGCCGCCAGCCGTGAATCCGAAGGCCCAAGAATGATGTCTTTATGACCGACATAATTGGTGGATTGGCGCGCGGTCAGAATGCCCAACGAGACTTCTTCGAAGAGCGCTTGTTCTGTTGGGACTTCGGCATCCTTAACAAAGGCTTTGGGTCGCTCAAGGGCGAGTAATTGAAGGGCCTGTTGAGCCATCTTTTCGGTCATCGACAAGCGAGTACGAAACCCGACGGGCGATGTTGTGTCCAAAGATGCTGGCAGGTCGTATCGACCTTTTTTGGCTCCATCTGCGGGGAACTCGGCGTTTCTTTTAGCCCGTTGTTCCTCGGGCGGAGGCGAAATTGCCACCACCTCAACATGTTTTTGCTCGACTCCCACAATCACCTCTCAGATTGACAGTTTCGCCTTCTACAACAAAGCAGATCTCTTGTCAGTTAGCAGTGAGCGGTGAGCGGTGAGCGGTGAGCGGTGAGCGGTGAGCAGTGAGCGGTGAGCGGTCGGTTTCAGGTGGTCAGGTTTCAGGTGGTCAGGTTTCAGGTGGTCAGGTTTCAGGTGGTCAGGTTTCAGGTTTTCGGTCGCAAAGTCGCAACTGGCGGACCAATCACAAAGCTCGAAGAAGTCGCGACATGCCAGTCAGATTTCTGAGTGATTGGGGGGCATCGGCGTTGGTCGACCTCTCGGATTTCTGAGGGCTGGTCGGATGATACTGCTTCTAAATCATTTTATTTCAATGGCTTAACTTGGGTTCCTCATCGTGGCACGGAGCGTGAACTACCTAAAAACACTTGAAAGAAAATTGAGGTGCCAAATGAAACTCTTGATGACCAAAATTGCCCTGATGACTGCATGTTTAACCATGAGTGCGTGTGTGTTTTCGGATTCGCCCGGCAAACCAGGAGTGTTGACCAAAGAGGCCGCCAAAAAGATCACGAATCCCGGCGAGGACCTCTGCGATGTCTATAATTGGTATGGGGATGGTGAGTGCGACATGTTCTGCGAAAACGCTGATCCGGATTGCGGTATCCAGTGTGATGCGATTCCGGTTTGTGACGAGGGGTTCTACGAGGTCGGCGTATGTGGCGCTGCTTATGGCTGTGTAGAGGAAACGCTGTGCGGTACGACGATTCGCTGCGCGCCAGAAGAGATTTACTGTTTGTCCGGTTTGTCTCAGCCCTATCAGGAGTGTCCAGAAGGGTATGAGATCGTGGAGGAGTGCTCGCCCGATCGAGGAGAATGTTACGAAGTCGAGGCCTTCTGCGGTGTACCCAGCCTGTTCTGTCAGGCGACAAATAATTGCGAAGCGTACCCGTCGTGCCCGTTGGACACCTATGAGGTCGAAGAGTGCCTTGACGGAGATAATGGGTGTTTTGAGCAGAGCATTTGTGGCTACACGATCTACTGCACACAGGACGATATCTACTGTGATGCCTACCCAACCTGCCCAGACGGCATGGTCGAGATCGAGTCATGTAATGATGCCCAAGATATTCAATGTTTCGAGGAGACTCTGTGTGGCACGACCATCAGCTGCCGTCCCATCGATATGTGTGATTATGAGTTGAGCTGTGCAGACGGTTACGTCGAAATCCAATCCTGTCCGACCGACGCAAATTGTTACGAAGAAACGGTCTGTGGCCAGACGATTTCGTGCATGGAAGGCGTCGTGAATTGCCTTGCCTACCCGGTATGCCCAGCTGACACCAAGGAAGTGCCGGTCTGCGATCCGAACGTCATGTGCCCGACATCTCAGGCGAACGGCCTCGTAAAAGATGAAAAAGTACTCAAAGGTGTTGGGAAATATCAGCAGCAGCGGGCGCAGTTGGGTGAGCTCAAACAGCACCACGCCGACCAGC
>JBFFMO010000313.1:0-5693 GCA_041554035.1 Allomicrovenator sp.
GAATTCCAGACAAATCGAAAGTAATGACCAAAGCCTTGCGATAGAGAGCCACATCAACGATATCAAAAACGGCGCAGGGACTGCTGATGGGACTCTTTTGGGTTCCAAGGTGGTTCCACTCTCCGGAACCTGTGGGACACGATGAAATTTGCACTAATCATAACCAGCGTGACCTTGTTGCTTGCAGCGTGCTCGACCAAGAAGGTGCCGGTCCCTGCGCCAAGTGATGTCGAACGCTCGGCGAAGTTTTACGATAGCGTGAAGACGTTTCAGCGACCGCTGGCGCTCAATCAGGCGACGCCAGTCGGATTGCCCGATATCAGTGCGAAGACCTGTGGTTCCTGCCATACCGAGATCTACAAAGAATGGCAGGTCTCGACCCATGCGCGTGCCTGGGAAGACGACGCACAATTCATGGAGGAACTTCATAAATCCCGCACCAACGACGGCGACGTGGGCTGGATGTGTGTGAATTGCCATACGCCGATTGGGAATCAGCTTCCGGAATTGGTGGTTGGGCTCAAGGATGGCGCTTTGAACGCGCCCATCTACGCCAAAAATCCCGCGTTCGACGCCCGGCTCCAGCTCGAGGCCATCACGTGCGCGACCTGCCACGTGCGGGATGGTGTGATCTTGGGACCCCGAGGCGACTCGCCGCTTGTGCCCCACCCCGTTCGCAAAGAGACGAGCCTCTTAAGCGAGACCACGTGCACACGATGTCACGAAGCCCAGGCGGTCTTCCCAGAAAATAATCTGGGGTGTTTCTTCGATACAGGCACGCAATACGCCATGAGCCCGGCCTCGAAGCGTGGAGACACCTGTCAGACTTGCCATATGCCTACCGTGGAACGTCCCAGCGCCATCCAATCCGGCGCCCCCGTCCGAACGACTCGGCGGCATTGGTTTGGCGGGTCACTGATCCCCAAGAAACCCGAATACGAGGCCGAGATTGCTCCACTGCGAAAGGTTTTTGGCTCAGGGGTGGAAATCTCGGTGTCTTCGGCCGAAGGAGAGTGCGTCGAGCCCAAGAATTGCGTTCCAACGACGGTGACGGTCCTCAACTCAAAAGCAGGTCACAGCGTTCCGACCGGAGATCCTGAGCGACATGTACTGGTCGATGTCCTGGTCAAGGATGGCGACAAGGTCCTGCAAACCCATCAGATGGAGTTTGGCTCTCGTTACGAATGGTGGCCTAAAATCAAGTTGAAGTCCGATTCGCGGCTGCCAGCGGGCGAAGCGCGCAACTTGCGGATCGAGGTCCCCGAGGGCGCTACGATCGAAATCGTCGCTCACAAATATCGGATGTACACCGAAGCTTTTGAACACCACGAATTGGAGGGGAAGTACGTCCGCGGACGTGAATTCCATCGTTCAACCTGGATGGTGTCTGGCAATGAAATCCAGAGGATCGAGATGCACGACGATTTGGGCGACCACTAGGGTTCGAGCCACGCATCGAAACAGAAATAGCGGTCGAATACTTTCTGGGATTCGACCTCAAACGAGACTTTCGCCGGCGCGCCCATCGGGACGTCCAAGCGAAACCACTCGTTGCTCGTCGCCGGCACGACCTTGGTGGCCACGGCCGCGCCGTCCTTTTTGACGGAGAATTTTACGTCGGTTCCACGCACGCTCCGCGAAGCACGCAAATCGAGTCCCGCACGGACGATCAGGTTTTTCCCCTGCGGCACGTCGTAGGTCAGTCGGACGGTTTTCCCGGCAAGAGGATGCATGAAAACACAGGAACGTGGTTCATTGCCGACCTCTTTCACCATGTCGCGAACGTAGACCCATTTATCGCGTCTTGCGCAGTCCCAGCGGCGATCGATGGGATCCCAGGTCTTGCAGTCTTCGACCGCATCCCGATTGATTCGCTGCAAGGATGCTTGGGGTAGAGCGGTCCGAGCATTCCAGGAATAGACATTCACCGGGTAAGCGACGTGCACGACGCTCACCGAGCCAAATGGAGTGACACGATCCGCCTTGAGGCCCCCACCCAGATTCAGAATGGCTTCCTCCACCCGGGAGTTCTCGGCCAAAATCAGGGTTCCTGACTCGCCGTACCGGTCTTCGGCAAGGAGTGCGGAACGACGATCGATGCGTGTCCCCACCTCGCCCAGATACACCAGAGGAGCGTCGCTCCAAAAGGGTTCGACGCGGATGGTTTCGCCGTCAGCGATTTCCGTTTTCGCGAACTCTGCTGCGGCTTTCCAGTCTTGCGGAGTCGTCGGATCACGAAACAAAAAAGCGTGCCCCAGAAAGCTGAAGCACGCACAAAGGATCAAGATTAGGGCTGGCAGAAGGCGAACAAGATTTCGGCCTTCGGGCAGGTTCATACTCAGCGCTCGCCGCCCTGAACGGCCATGGAGAGAGTTCCCAACTCCATCAGCAGGTCGCGGTTCAAAAACGCGTCTCCTCGCTCGATGTAAGGATGAACGTGCACGCCGGTATCCATTCGAATTGCATCGCAGGGGCACGCTTCGACACAGAGCCCACAAACGATGCAACGCAGCTCGTCGATCACAAAAATGCGCGGGTATTTTTCCACGCTTGGGTCGTCGTGCTCTGCAGCTTCAATATGAATGCAGTTCGCAGGACAGATCGTCGAGCAGCACATGCATGCCACGCAACGAACCTGTCCGTCATTGCGCAACATCAGACGATGAAGCCCACGAAAGCGCTCAGGGTAGACGGTGACTTCTTCGGGGTAGTTCCGCGTGAAAGTCGTTCGATTTTCTTTAATCGGGCTCAAGTTGCGGAAGAAGTGCTGCATCGTGATCTTGAGACCTTTTGCGATCTCAGGAATGTAGCTTTTCTCCCATAAGCCCTGCTTATGGCGCTCGACCTGTTTGACTTGAACGGTACCCATACATCGACCTCAAAAACTCAAAAGATGGCGAGCACAAAGGCTGTGACCACAAGATTCGCCAGACTCAGCGGAAGCAAAATCTTCCAGCCAAGGACCATCACCTGATCGTAGCGGAAGCGTGGAAGTGTCCACCGCATCATGAACTGCAACCAAACGAGGATGACAGTCTTGATGCACATCGACCCAATACGGAGCGCGATAACGATAAGATACGCAAGGTTGGTTCCCAGGATCTCCACGCCAGCTCCTGGCATCGCCAGGTGAGTCGAACCGAAGTAGAAACCGTCTGCAAAGAGGAAAGGCACCTGCCATCCGCCCAGGAAAAGCACTGCGATCAATGCCGCGATAAACACGGTAGCGGCGTACTCGCCCAACTGCATGATCGCGAATTTCATCGACGAATATTCGGTGATGTAGCCGGCCACGATTTCCGATTCGCCTTCTGGAAGGTCGAAGGGTGCGCGTTTGGTTTCAGCCATTCCCGCGAGGAAAAAGATGAAAAACGCGAGTGGCTGAACCACGATGCCCCATTTGGGAAGCCAGCCACCCATAAGGTAGCCCTGCTGGCGTACCATCTCGTTGAGGTCGAGCGTCCCGAAAATCATGATGATGCCAGCCAAGCTGAGTGCCATCGTGACTTCGTACGAGATCATCTGAGCCGAAGAGCGCAGGCCGCCGATCAACGAGTAGTTGGAGTTAGAGGCCCAACCCGCGATCGCGGCGCCGTAAACAGAGACACTGGCGATCGCAAAAGCGAAGAGCAAACCCGCGTTCATGTTCATGATCTGGAAATAGTTTTTCTGGGTCCCGACACAGACTTCACGCCAGGTGTTGACGTCTACCGTCACCGTTCCGTCGCAGTAGAAATCCATGAATGGCACACCGGCCCACCCAAGCAACGCGGGCATGAACACGAGTGCCGGAGCAATCATGTGCAGACCCTTATGAGCGCCATCGGGCACGATGTTTTCTTTGAGCACCATTTTAATGCCGTCGGCAATAAAGTGGGGAATGCCCAGGAGAACAAACGGGAGACCAAAAAGTCGTGCGCGATTAGGCCCGACGCGATTTTGAATCAGCGCGGACTGCTTTCGGTCTCCGAGCAGGGTCATGAGACTCGCGAGTCCCAAGACAAAACCGAAGACGATGCATACGATCTTAATTAGATTTATGACGATATCAGGCACCGTAAACTCCATCCATCATTCAGCAGAAGGCGCTGGCTGCGTCGCAGCGGGCTCGATCGCGGGTTTAGGAGCGAAGGCTTCCTTCCGAATTTCCGCAAGGAACGTGTAACTCATAGGCTTTTTCATGGCCTTGGCAACACGCATAAAGATCTGCCAATCCGGAAGCGCTGAACCGTGAGGCGGGTACGCTTGATGAATCGACTGACGGACTCCCGCGAAGTTGAGGAAGGTTCCGTCTTTCTCGGCGTGTGTGCAGGCTGGGAGAACGAAGTTTGCCTTGTCGGACAGGTCCGCCAAATGGGCAGACTGGTAAACAAACACATCGACGTTTTCGAGCGCTTTCACAAATCGAGCACGCATTTCAGCGTCACAAGGCGTGTCGGAGCCCATCATGTAAACGACCTTAACCTTCCCGGCTTCCATGGCTTCGACGAGCGCACGGAAAGGGTTTAAGGCTGCGATCGACCCAAACACGTGTGCGATGCCGCTCGTGTTGGGGTTCTTGTCGGCACGAATCAGGAACGAGTCCGCTTCGCCTGGAGCGCGACCACCCATGTAGAATTGGTCGGTTCCGAGCACTTCCGTAGCGAACTTTTTCGCCACAAAAAGGTCTTCGACGGTTGCTTGTGGCGTGACGATCAAGGCAACCGAAGCTGCTCCATGTTCGTCGATCGCCTTCGCAAGTTTCGGGGCGACGGCCTCGGTCGCTGCATACCAATTGACCTCGGCGCCATTGACCGAAATTCCAGCTGCGCGATCGGTGATCGCCTCTTTGTAGGAAAGGCGGCCTTTGTCGCACATCCAATACTCGTTGATCCGCGGATTGTAGCGAGGACGGTAGCGCTGAATGGTATTGCGGAAATGATCGAGGTGGATGCTGCAGCCTGTTGAACAACCGGTGCAAACGCTGTCGGTCGAGGTCAAGAGCCAGACTCGGCACTTGAATCGGAAGTCACGCGAGGTCAACGCGCCCACGGGGCATAGGTCGACAACACACATGGAGTAGGCGTTATCGAGCTCGCGGCCGGGGAAGGTTCGAATCTCGGCACGGTCTCCGCGCTCGACGATCGTCAATTCGTTGGATTGGGTGACTTCTTCGCAGAAACGAATGCAGCGTGTACACAGGATGCAGCGCTCTCCGTCGTAAACGACCTCGGGTCCCAAAGGATAGGCTTTGACCTTGTTCTGCTTCTCAGTGCGCTGGCGAGACTCCTGAGCGTCGTAGTCGACGTAGTAGTCTTGAAGTTTGCACTCGCCGGCCTGGTCACAGATCGGGCAATCCACAGGATGGTTGAGCAGGATGAACTCAAGAACCGCTTTGCGCGCCTTAACGACTCGCTCACTCTCGGTCTTGATCGTCATCCCCTCGTTGACCTGCGTGTAGCAGCCAGGCTGCAACTTAGGCATGCCTTCGACTTCCACGAGGCACATGCGGCAGTTCGCCGGGATCGAGAGCGCAGGATGGTAGCAAAAATGGGGAACATCGAAACCGGCCTCAGCCGCAGCACGCAAAATGGTCGTGCCCTTGTCGACTTCGATCTCGGTTCCGTTGATATGTACTTTCGGCATGTGGAACGACTCCTTACCAGACCAGAGTTCGACCTTATCGGTCGCACTCTCCGCCGATCATGTTGACC
>JBFFMO010000314.1:0-5678 GCA_041554035.1 Allomicrovenator sp.
TGGACCACTGGCGCCTCGCCGCCAACGAAGCCATCACGGACTGGGATCGCGCGTCGATGCTGCAGCGCCTTATCACCGACGCGGCGCAAGTCCCGCTTAATGTGCTAGACGAAGTCAGACAGCTCGACGCGTTGCGCGCCCACATCCCCGAGTGGAACGGCATCGGGCTTGGCCGAATGGCCACACAGTCGTGTTACGAGCTCGCCGCGGCCACCACAGATTCCGCCGCGGGTCGTATCATTTGGGAAGTGGCCGAACGGTGGCGGCAGGAACTTTCGAGCTTCACCTTGGTAGGCCTGCAGGCCGCGGTGGAAGCCGCCGAAAAATGGGGCGCTCCCGACGAGCTGGAAGAGCTGCGGGAAGCTGCTCGCACAGAACGAGCGCGCATCGACCAAATGCTGGGCTAGACTCGCACGGCAGCGAAACACCAAAGCCTCACCGGTTTTTTGGTGGCATCCCTCTCATGCTTCATTAGAACGATGCAGATCATTCAATTTATTCATCATAGGACGTGACTGAGCTAGACACCGCTTATGGCCGGTTGTCTAAATTCATTTCGCTCCCAGCCTTCCGACTCGTCAGCGCGTCATCAATGAGTGCCAGAATTAGGAAACTCAGTATGATCTTTTCGTTCGGGGTTAATGGTGATGCGAGTAAAACTTGGCTGCCAACGTTTTAAAGGCCATCTGGTGAAGCCTCAGCGGATTGTCCGGCAGTCCAAGTAGAAGACAGTCCGAATAATTGGGAGTGAAACGGTTCGTTTAGCTGAAATTCGAAAGCTTGCGGGATCCAATCCCGATACCCTCGGTCTTGCTCGAGGACCCCTCCAACCACCTCGTCACGGAAAAAGAAAGAATCTTCAAAGCCCAACTTTTTGCATTCCACGACCGGAAAATTCCCTGTCCGGTTAGATGGTGCTGCGTGCATCCTCGGCCACAAATATTCAACTGCTGCCAAATGGGCAAAATCGACCGGACGATTTGACTCATACCCGTCCGCAAATCGGCCTTCGTCAAACAACATGCGGGCACTCCATCCCACCTGTGTTCTCACCCACTCGCCCGATGAAAGCTCCCGTTGATGAACCATAGGTCCCAACGGAAAACCGCCGTCGGAGTTATTATCTATGAGAGGCCAGACAAAACACTGCGTAAGGTACTCGGCGCCAGAGGTATCTCGATAACGAATAAAGCCACTCAATCCATCGCCCAATTCCGGCCCCTCCACTTCGTCCCAGTCATCGCCGAACGAAAGCAAATCACCCTCCGGAACCTCCAGGCTTGTTCCTCCCTCCGATTCGGCACGAAGCCTCATCCACTTTAGATAGCGCGGGGTCACACAGCGATTGCACATCTGAGTTTGCACTTTCCAAGTCGCCAAGTGGGGTTGTTCTGGCCTCGGGGTGAACTCAATGGCTCCTTCATAGACCCCACATCCCTGAGCCTTGTTCAGGTGAAGAGTGCTCCCGCCTCCCAAATTATGTTCCCACTCAACACGATCATAATTGCTCGTGCCCACGCCGCATGCGTCGGTTAGGTAGGTTCCAAAAACAAGCGGGTCCAGCCATTCTGTTTTGGGTGCAGGCGATTCGTCACTGCATGCAATGGTGAATAAACACATAATAATCAAGCTATGAGTCCAAATTTTCGTTCGTATTGCCATGCTGATTCATCCCAAAATTCCGACACCATAAAGAGCATCGGTCTTACCCAATAGTGGCGAATCATCCTCGACTTCCTCAGTCCGACTTAGATAGGCGCTCCAGACCAGATACTGGTCCGTCTCGCAACGATTGCAAACACTTGTCGTAGTCTCCCAAGCGTGAGCGATTGCGTCGCTTGTGGGGTCGGGGACCTCGAATCTCATATTCGCCGAATATACACCGCAACCAGCTACATTTTGCATCTGAAGCACATAGTCATCGCCGTCACGCGACCACTTATAGGCGGGTTCAGAGACCTCTTCACAGCGATTCCCAAACTGTGAGTAGGTACCGCCTTTCCAATCCTGTGAGGTGTTGGGCAATTCCTCGTCGCTACATGCCGCAAGCACAACGACCAACCCCGTTAAGATGGCGCGATTCATTGGCAACCGTACTTCATGCCAGTGAAAAACAGTGTCTCATCGCTCACCTGAGATTCCATTGTAGCGTCTGGAATTCGATCACATCCCAGCGCCGCGCCCCCTGTCTCGCCATATTGCGCCTCACCATAAATCAGACTCAGAATGAGGTCTTGATAAGCAGCACACTCTTTTCCGTCGCTATCGCAAACATCATTGCAAGTCATGCGCTCACTCACCTCGATGAAGCTGATGTGCGGAGCCATATCGACGCCATCATCCAGCATATCGGCTTCACGCCTCACGTCTTGGCCAGCGTCTAATTGCGCGTCAACCGCGGCGTCGGCCGATGTGTTCATATCAGCTTCGACCGATTTGGATTCGTCTGAACCGCATCCAGCCAGAACCCAGAAAATCATAAGTGCCGCTAATTTCATCTCGCCCCCTGTTTTCTTCGAAAACCCAAAACAAAACAAAATCCATCACGGACCAAATCGACCAAAAGAGCCGTGAATTGGTTTTCCGTTAACAAACGCACAGATTTTAGGTTGAGCAAGACCAGTGCCACCTTCCCACTGGTACGGAGGACGAGCGGCTAACTGGATTTTTGCATCGTGTTCAGTTTGGAATGCTTCAAGATCGGATATCGAAATACCCTAAAGCCTAATTCAACCTTCACGCCTCCATACACGCCACCTTTTTGACTTCTGTCGCATGATCGTTGAGGCTTTTATCGGATACACCGATACTTCGGCGAATATTGAACGCGGCACAAGACGCGAACCCACTTGGCCCCACCACGTTCGCAACACGCTGCGCGACCTAGCCGAGAGACTTAATCATGGCATTCACTAGAACATCGACACTGGGACCCCATCCCAGCGACGGCCAGCTGACCCGGGATATGGTTGGGATTGGACTTGGTTTTGCCAGCGATTCAAATGCCACCGCTCCGATCGAGGAAACACTGATTTATGCCTCGGAATTAGGCATGGAGGCATACGACCTTAGGGTTTTGTCGGTTCTGACGACCTGGCTTGGAGTGCATCACGCCCATATCAATGCCGACCGCCTGATACGATGTGTGACCGAGCATTCATCAAGTCGCGTGCACGCGTATTGGGCCGCCATTTCCACCTGGCTCGAAAAGGACCGACGCTTCGCTCGCCTTGCCAAAACCTACGTTGATGAACCGGTTGATGTGTTGGCGACGGGGACAGCATTCCAAGTGTCACGTCGCGGAGAAGACGAACGGTTTGCTGGCTCTTCGTTACGGGTTCCCGCCGGAACGCTTCGTGACCGTGAAAGCGATGTGACATCACCAAGCGTCTTGGCCAAACGACACGCAGGTTATCGAAATCGTGTCTTGATGGGTCCTACCTGGCGCGCTGATGTTTGGACGGTACTCGAACAACATCCCAATCTGACGGTGGCTGAAGTCGCCCGACGCGCGGGAACATCGTTTGCGACTGCTTGGCAGGTGGTTCAGGATTTCAAAGTGCTCTCTGCCGGGTCCGATTAAAAATCGCGATGACTTTCGATGAGCGGATTGAGGAACCGAAGTGCGGCAGCGGCGGCTTCGGGATGGTCCATGACAAGGGCGTGAACTGCATCGACGACGAGATGTTCGGACATCGAAGACAGGAACTTTCGAGCTTCTCCTTCGCAGGCCTGCAGGCCGTTCTGGAAGCCGCCGAAAAAAAATGGGGCGAGCCCCACGAGCTGGAAGAGCTGCGGGAAGCTGCTCGCACAGAACGAGCGCGCATTGACCAAATGCTGGGCTAGTAACACATCTATACAAAGGCACGAGCCTTAAGTCCTTATGGCCTTTGGCCGTTATCGGTTTTCAGTTGGGCGGGGTTCGGCTCGAGAGGCGACGCCTCTAACCAACATGAATCTGATATGGGGACCGCAACCCGACCCGGCATAATGGCTTGAATTGCCGTTCTGAGGTCGGCCCCCGATACATCTGAGCTCTTATCCACCCACTTCACATTCCATTCGCTGTTTCCACGCGCGGCTGTATCGCAGTCCTGATTCGTTAAGATGCGAACTGACCAAGGCTCGCCGACATGCGGACAGAAAAGGCCGTGATTCGACAACGTCACACCCTCACAATCGGGCTCAAACGTTGATACCCTGCCGATGGGGCCATCATACGTACCCGGCACATAACGAATAGGTCTTTCAGCAATACAATACGTTAGAAGCGGCCTACCAAGTGGCGATTTAGGGCTTTCCTCCAAAAAAACGGCGCGTTCGCCCTCAAAATCTAATCTGCTCCACGTCACATCTTCAACAACCCCGATTCCCATTTCGCTTTGGCAAACTTTTTCGAACTGCTGAAAAAGTGTGGGCACAGGCTCGATCTTTTTTGAACAACCGATAACTAGTAGAAAACTCAAATACCCAACTTCTTTCATGGCCGGCCTCAAATAAATGCAGATTATTTCTTCATCGTTGGAGCGTGACCAAGATGAGACACCGCCTGAGTCGAGTTGTTCCAAAAATCCATTTAGTGGTCATAGTCCTGAGGCCCGTTGGTGCAACAATGATCGCATAAAAGTTGCGCAAGCAAATGCATCACTTATCTCGTTTTCCAAACACGCCCAATACTCAACCGTGAGTAGATGTAATTCCCAATCTTGAGAGAACAACTTTTCAATTCTCTCCCAGACTTCTGATGACTCCCAACCTTGTACTAAAGCGTCGTCAAATGACGCCACAATTAGGAGCATCAGTGTGATCTTTTCGTCGGGGGTTAAAGGCAACGACTCGTAAGCTTCAACAAAGATATTTAGCTTCCCACTGTCTGCCAGTTCAATTTCCCAATCTTGCTCCTCACCTGTCGCGTTCAGATCGAATAGTTCTTCAAACTTATCCATCGCGTCAGCGCTTCCAAAATTCAGATTCATACCTACCTCAAGTTATAATTCATTTTATCAGGACGCAGACCGGAGCCCTGTCTATTTACGTAATTCAGGCTCACAGGCCTTGGGAGCTTGGTTCGGTGCTGCAATCAGCATTATCCGCGGTCACTTGTACGCAATACAGATCCGAGGCAGCACATGAAAATGTTCCAGTCGGGTAACCGTATTGGCAAAACTGAAACGAGTTATCGGCCGCGCAGTAAGAGCTTATTTGAAGGGTTTCCACACAACTTGGGTCTGGTGTCGTGCTTGACGAACATACGGCTGTGCCCTGGGTCGAAACACAATTAGGCTGAAGGTCTGAATAGTGCGTAGCGCAATCACTGGTGTACCAACGCAGAGTAAAATCGTCATCACTGCTACTGGATCTAGCACAGACGGTAATATGAGTGTCGTCTTCGCACTTCGCAAGATATTCAGGACCGCACTCATCTTCTTCCGAGCAGCCCAACCACACCACAAGTTGCAGAATCACCAGGAGACGATTTCTCATGCTTTGCTCGGGTCTAAAACTCTCAAGTTCAATGGTCTCATTATCCCGCCTTGGCCACTTATTGAGCTGAACCCGAGAATATCAGGGAAGCGTGATAATCGCTTGTTGTCGAGAGCCCAGCGCAGAAGTGTCGACGATCAACCGACCGTCATCGGTCACCCGCGCATGCAGGTCGACACGAAATTCCCCAACAA
>JBFFMO010000315.1:0-5651 GCA_041554035.1 Allomicrovenator sp.
ATTCAGCCCGACAACGAAGCCGCGCTTGATGCTCTGGAACGAATTCTTTCCAGAAATGAAAACTGGCACGGCTTGGCCGAACTCTATCGGCGACGAGCCGATCTGGCTCACGACCCCGAAGACAAGCGAGCGTTCCTTGAGACCTTGGCGAGTCTTTATGAGGACGTTTTGGAGGATTCGGATTCGGCTGTTGAAATCTACAATGAAATTCTGGGCTCGAATGGCGACGATCTGGGTGCCCGTCGTTCACTGGAACGCTTGCTCCATTTTGCCGGGCGTTGGACCGACTTGGCGGACCTTTACCGCCAGCAGTCCGAGTTCGCGCGCAGTCCTCATGAAGCACTGGAGTACCGCTTCCGCCTCGCTCAGATTCTCGAAACCGAACTCGACCAACTCGACGAAGCTCTGGAGCTTCATCGTGAGATCCTCGGAACGGACCCGGGACATGCTGAATCACGTCGAGCCCTTGAGGGATTGAGCCGCGATTTGGCCACTCGGGATGGGGATTGGGCCGAGCACCGAGTTCAAATCATTGACCTTTTGCTGACCACTTACGACCCCGAAAGAGACCGTGAACGCATCCTGAGTTTTCTGGAGCAAAAAGCTGCGCTGGTTGAGGACGTGCCGACCAAAGTGGCACTTTACGCTCAGCTCGCGTCCACTCTGGAATCGTCCTCACGTAGCGAGGACCGCTCGCAAGCGATCACGTATCTGGCGCAGGCCTTTCAGCTCGACCCCTATGCTGACGATCTCCGAGTGCGAATCGATGCACTGGCCGAGGAACTCGGCGCATGGGAACGGTTGGTGCCGATCTACCTGCACGGCCTTGAGCACACCGACGACATGGAAGCTCAAATCCGTCTCCTGCGTTCATGTGCAGAGATCCTTTCGGGTCCCATGCGAGATCGCGAGAGCGCCATTGCGGTCTGGCAACAGATTGTCGCGTTGGACACCAATAACGAAGCCGCATTGGGGCAACTTGAGCGCCTCTATGGTGAGCTTGAGCTTTGGGAGCCGCTGGTCGAGATTCTGGAGCGCCGAGTCGACGCCATCTACGAGCAGGACGCTCAAGAGCGACTGCTCAAGCGCATTGCCAGCATTCAGGTCGATGTTTTGGGCGATGCCGTCGCCGGTATCAAGACGTGGAGACGGCTCCTCGACATGAACCCTGCCCGTCTGGAGTATCTGCAGCAGCTTGAAATCTTGTGCGAACAAGAAAGCCATTTCACCGAACTGGAAGAACTCTTGCGCATGAAGGTCAACCTCGTTGACGACGGTACACCGCGCCTCAGCGTGCTTCGCAAATTGGCGAATCTTCAAGATGATGTGCTGCGCGATGTGGATGGAGCCATCGAATCGTGGATCCAAATTCGGGAAGCCGAACCCAACGACTTCGCCGCCGCGCAGGCGTTGGTTCGCCTCTACGAGAGCGCGGAACGCTGGCCAGAATTGTTGGACGCCTTGGCACATCTTCGCGAACTGACAAGTGATCCACGTGCCATTTCGACGATCGAACTCAAGACGGCCGCGGTGCTCCTCAATCATCTTGAGGCCCCCTACGACGCTTTGAGTCATGTTCGAAATGTCCTCGAAGCCATGCCGGACTCTGATGAAGCGCGGGCCGCGATGGCGACACTCTTGGATCGTCCAGAGACGCGTGACGAAGCCGCCGCCGCCCTAGAGACCGTGTATCGTTCGACCGAAGAGTGGCGCGAGCTTGAGGCCCTATTTGAACGCCTTTTGGAAGTCTCCGAGGACTCGATCCAGCGCGAGGGAATCTACATTCGACTCGCGACCCTTCAGGAACAAGAAATCGGGCAGCTTCAGTTGGCCTTTGTGACCTATGGACGAGCCCTTCGCGAACGCCCTACGGCGCCTGAAATCCGAACCCATATCGAAGAGATATCTTCTCGTTTAGGCAATCAGGACGAGTTGGTCGCCGTGTACGAAGACTGTCTTGATGCCCTTGAGGACGACATCGCCTCAAGGCGCACGATTTCGGAGCGCCTCGGGGTCCTCTACTTCGAGATGGAAGAGCACGACGACGCGATTCGCTGCTTCGAAACGGTCCTTGAGGTCGATGAGTACGATGCTTCCGCGTTGGATTATCTGGACAAGCTCTATCAGATGACTCGCCGATGGGACGCACTTGAATCGGTGCTGGAGCGGGAACTGACGATCGCCCATCCGACACGGGTGAACGACGTTCGGTTCCGATTGGGTTACTTGCGAGAAATCGTCTTTGAACGTCCCCTTGAAGGCTTCGACCTCTACCGGCAGATTGCCCTCGAAGAGCCCACCCACGGTGGCGCCCTTGAAGCGATCGATCGACTCGCCGACCGCGACGACCTTCGTGACGAGGCCGTCGCGATTTTGGAGCCCATCTACGAACAAACCCAGGCCTGGGAAAAGCTCAGCCGAGTCCTTCTCATCAAGCTGGACACTCAAGATCACGCCTCCGAACGCGCGATAACCCTTGAACGCCTGGGACAAATCGAAGCCGAAGAGCTTCACCGCCCGGATGTTGCGTACGCGTATTTCGGTCGGTCCTTGCGTGAAGAGCCAAGCAACGTCGATGTGCAGGCAAAATTAGAGGAACTGGCGTTCTCAAACGAGTTGTTTGAAGAGCTCGTTGCCCTCTACGAAGACATCAACGCCGACCTCACGGACCCTATTCGGATTGTGGACCTCTCACTCGTCGCCGGACGAGTGGCGACCGAAAATCTGGGTGATCTCGCGGGTGCTGTGAAGCTCTATCAGCGTGTTCTGGACATCGATGTCGAAAACCGAACCGCCCTCGATGCGCTTGAGATCATCGCGCGGCATCAGGGAGATTCAGGCGCGCTGGCACGTGTTCTCCAGCGCAAAGCCGACGCGCTCTTCGACCCCGTCGAACGCTTTGCAACTTTCGTCGAGCTTGGGCGGGTCCGTAACGAGCGAGAAGAGTTTGAAGATGCGATTGAGGCCTATCAGCAGGCCCTTCTGATCGACGAAAGCGATTCATCCGTGATGTATGCGCTCGTCGACCTGCTTGAAATCACCGAGCAATACGGCCCGCTGGTCGAATTGCTGCAACGGCTGGTGCTCTTTGTTGATGACGACACCCAGCGCTTCCAGCTTTACGTTCGTATGGGTCAGTATCAACGCGTCTTGCTCAAAGACGACTTTGGAGCACTCGACTCGTACCGCGCTGCACTCGATTGCCGACCTGATGACAGTTTTGTGCTGGAATCGATGGATGAGCTTTACGAAGCGACATCGAATTTCGACGAGTTGCGCGAAGTCATCCTGCGACGCATCGAATTGAGTGAATCTCCGGAAGCACGCCTGGGCCTTTTGGTGCGAAGCGCGACGCTGAACTACGAGAAATTCTCGGACGTTGCCCGGGCCATCGAGGATTTCGAGGCGGCGATGAAAATCGACGCCAACGATCCTGCCGTGGTCGCAGCGCTCGATAAGCTCTATCGCGCCGAAGGCCGATGGGATGACGTGATCTCGTTGTACAACCGGGTCATCAGCGAAAGCGGCGATAATCCCGCACGCGTCGCTGAACTCAGAGTCACGATGGCTGACATCTACGCGCAGCACATGGCAGCACCGGACAAAGCGATCGAGCAATTGAACGCCGTTCTTCACAGCGACCCCGGTCATACCGGCGCCCTGTCGGTCTTGGCCGACCTTCACGAAAGCCGTGAGGAATGGGCCGAAACCATCGAAGTCTTGCGTCGTCAGGCCGAGGCCGCAAAAACAAGCGAAGCACGCGCCGAAAGCCACCTGCGTCGGGCTCAGATCTTCGAGACTCGGCTCAACGACCCGAGCAATGCAGCTGCGGATTACGTCAAGGTCATCGAGATTTCCCCGACCCACGAAGTCGCGCTCCCCGCTTTGAAGGCGCTTTATCAGCGGCTCGATGCGCATGAGCAACTCTTCGCGATTCTTGAGTTTGAAGCCGCTTACCGAACCGAAGCCGAGCGTGTCGCCATCTATTTGAAGATGGCCAATATCGCGCGCGATCAACTCAACGACCCAGCCAAACGGGTCGCCGCGTTGGAAAAAGCTTCTCAGCTGGCCCCTGGTGATTTGGCGGTCGTCGAGCCTCTGCTTGACGCCTTCATCAACGCCGGAGCTTTTGATCGCGCCGAGCCCCTGCTCGCTTCGATCATCCAGCAACTTCGCGACGACCGAAAACTCAAAGACGTCGTCAGATTCCTGCACTTGCAGGGCAAGCTTGCCGAACAAAAAGGCGATTCGGAGGCCGCCTTTGAGGCCTACGAAGGCGCGCACAAGGTCGATGCGTCCTATATTCCCAACTTGCTTTCGCTGGGCAGGATGCTCTTCCACAAGGAAGACTGGGATGGCGCGCTGAAGATGTTCCAGACGCTGCTCTTGCATCAGATGAACATTGACCGAGATCAAGACAAGGTCGACGTGTATTATTACCTCGGCATGGTGCGTTGGCATCAAGGCGACCCACGTCGTGCAAAAGACATGTTCAGCCGTGCGCTGAGCATTGACCCGAAACATGAAGCAACCAAGCAGGCGATGAGCCAGCTATAACCCCTTGCGCGAGAAGTTTCCCATGACACTCGAAGAACTGATCTCAGCCGGATTTCCGGACGAAAACTGGCCCGAAGACCTCCCCAAACCGGGCGGCGATAATATTCTTGAAAGCGCCGTGACCGGTGGCAAACAGCTCTTCCGTTTTCATACCGAAAAAGACGGTGAGAAATTTGCGATGGAAGTGGTCGTCACGATGGGCCCAGAGCTGAACCCCGCTGAAGGCGTCGGTTTCATGCTCAACCAGTTCGCGTACCTTTGGCGCACGAACAAAGCAGGCGTGGCTTTGCAGCCTGATGGTTCCTGCCGTCGCATCAACTTCTGATGCAGTCGACCCGGGTGATGTTTTTTTGTTTGGGCAATATCTGCCGGTCGCCATTGGCGGAGGGTCTCTTTTGCCATCACCTGAAGACTCGCGGGCTTGAGCACCTATTTCACGTGGAATCGAGCGGTACGAGCGCCTACCACGCCGGCGAGCCGCCGGATCTCGGTTCTCAACGTGTGGTGCTCAAACACCTCAAACTCGACATCTCCCATCAACGAGCGCAGCAACTCACCGCGCATCACCTCGATGAGTTTGATGTCGTGGTCGCAATGGACGAGTCGAATCGTTCCAACGCCCTGCGGCTTCGCCCCCATGTTAACATCATGCTTCTTCGCGACTTTGATGTGGAATCGCCTGGCGATGACGTCCCAGACCCCTACGGTGGGGGCGCCAATCAGTTTGAAGTCGTCTATGAAATGGTCTATCGATGCACCTCAAAGTTGCTCGACGACCTTCTGAAAAACGGAAAGATCCATGAATATTGAACTCCTAATTGCCCAATTGAACGAAGCCTTGGCCTTCGAACTTCGTGCGTCGATCATGTACGCACATTACGCCGCCTACGTGTCGGGCATTCATCGTCTTCACCTTTCGCCCTATTTCGAAGCGGAAGCGACCGAGTCGAACATGCACGCTCAAACCGTGCGTCACGCGATCGTGAAGCTCGGCGGCGTCGCCGTGATGGATCGCGATCCGATGTCGATCCATCACACGACCGATTATCGCGAGATCCTGAAATCATGTTTGGAAACCGAGAAGAAGGCCGCAG
>JBFFMO010000316.1:0-5651 GCA_041554035.1 Allomicrovenator sp.
AGACGAAAACGGCGACGAAAAAATCATGCCCGTTCTTCGTTACTATCGCGTTTTCAATTCGGAACAGGTCGACGGACTGAACTACCCAGAAACCGTGCTTTTGAGCGAAGCAGAGCGACTCCAGAACGTCGAAGACACCATCGCGACCTTTGACGCGCAGATTCGCCACGGTGGGCACCGGACGTGCTACCAGCCCTTGACCGACATCGTAACCCTGCCGCCCTTTGCGTCATTCAAGGCCCCAGAAGGCTACTACGCGACCGCCTTCCATGAACTCGTGCATTGGACCGGACACGAAAGCCGACTCAACCGCGACCTTAGAGGGCGATTCGGAGATGAATCCTACGCGATGGAAGAACTCATTGCCGAGCTTGGCGCAGCCTTCACCTGCGCGCGACTTGGGATGACCTACCAGACCCAGCACGCCGACTACATCCAGTCATGGATTCGAGTCTTGAAAAACGACAAATACGCCATCTTCACCGCAGCACGCCACGCAACCCAAGCGTGTGACCACCTGCTAGGCCTCGACCAAGACGGCGTCGAAGAAGCAAGCGCCGACGGTGAAGCCGAATAATCCGAAGCCGCCCCCCAGGAGGGGCGGCCCTCTTGAATCTAATCAGTGAACGAAACTTGTGGAGCCAGTCATGGAAAAAAACAGCGTTGCCGAAATCATTCTTGACCAGATGGGCGGAAAAGCCAGGCTCGTGACCTTCACTGGCGCAGGCTCTTTTGTATCGTACAAAGCCGAAGACCAGTCAAAACACGGGCGCGGCCTGGGCGCGGTTGCTTTCAGCTTCCCCAATGCCGCCAGTCGGCCGAATCACGTCAGAATCACCCTGGACTGGAACGACACGTACACCGTCGAGTTTATGCAATTCAACGGCACCATCGACCGACCCGTGGTCAAACTCACAGAGGTTTACTGCGACCAACTCATGGACCTTTTCGAGTCGAAAACAGGCCTCTTTCTTTCCATCGCTTCCAGAAGCTAGAAGCGAGCCCCTCGAAATTTCAGAAATTTCGGGTTCGCCTGCGGCGAACCTACTTTACGCCTTCGGCGGGTCAACCAAGCTCGAGAACACCAAGAGAGTACGAACCGTTTTCCCAAGCTGGTCAGCTAAAATGGCAACATCCTGTTGGCCGAAAGCAGCACCCACAAACAAAAATCGCCTCCTGATTTCTCAAAAGGCGACACTACTACTTTGGTGAAACACGACATCTCTACTCTGGTACTGCAATTTGACGTCTGATAATATGATTTATGTAAATTAAAAGAACTATCCCTTGGAGATGAGGTGGCTCATGAGTTCGCATTCTGCAATTCTAGCCAACTCAGGCAAAACCCTAGTCCAGCTAAGTATCCACGCAGTACGATATCTTGTGGTTCATCGTTCCACAGCGTATCGAACAGCGGTTGAAGTTTGGCGAACGCTTCTCGCGCCTGTTCAAACTTTAAAAAAAACACCTCACCACCCAATCCCTGGAGAACTACTTCTTCGCATATCAAAAGCGGTTGCTCAAAATTGATTTTGATTGAAGCAAACTCAGTGTTGCCAAGATCCTGGAGAATGAACGCGATAAGCCCAACTTCCGTGACTTCAAACTCCGACATCTGATGAGGTATGCTCTTAATCTCTTCAATTGAACCACTAATGTGGTGAACCACCCAAGAATGCATCATGACCTCAAAAAAGGCATACCGTCCTAACGCGGACCATTTGGGTTGGGCTTTTTGGACTAGGATTTGCATGAATGGGACGCCGATTCTTAAACCTGGGAGTCGACTCGGCACATCTCGCGGCACCTTTCCCTTATAAAGAAATGAAAAAGCCCCAAAAATACAATCAGAAAATAACTCATGATTTCCGAGGTCCTTGTCTTCAAGCACCCCTTTGAGCTTTCTTGCGGCCTTATATAACTCTCCATCCAGCCTACTCACTATGTCAAAAAAATTTCCCATGTCTAATTATTCCCGTAGTTATTATTCCCGTAGGTAACAATTTTCCCATCGCTGTTCTTGATGATAAATTCACCACTTTTTCGTTCCCACAAGGTGGTATCCCCAAATTCAGGCCGGTTCCCCGTGCTTTTTGCACCTTTGTAATTGAAGTTATCGGCCTTGCGCATGTATTTGGCAATGTCGTCGGCGTCACCGTGTTTCGCGGCATGTTTTTCAAGATTTTCGCCAACATCATCAAAAGTAGCCGCATCCCACTTGCTTGCAAGACGGTCATACTCATCACGCCCCATGTCACCAAGCTTGCCCTTAAGGCGATCAAAGCAGTTGTGAACCCACGCTCCAATTTCGCCAACGAAATAAGTATGAAATTCATCGACGCCGAAGTTGTAGACGGTCTCAATCCGCGGAGTCCATTCCAGCGCGTTCACAGTTAGAAGGCCACGTTCCGCACTCGGAATCAAATCACCCAGGTTTAAGTGTTCTACACGTGTCCAGCCGCTTCCTTCGACATAAAACGGATGATTGTCCGTGGTTTCGATGATTTCAGAATTGCCTTGAACGTCGGTAAGGGTCACCAAAATAATCGACCGACCCGGATTGTCGTACGGGGCAACTACCTGTCGACATGATACCTCGCCGGTACGCTCATCCCGGGCCAAAACCCATTCACCTTCCATCGGGCATTGGCTGGCGCATCAGGGTCGTACACGATCGAGGAGGTCTCGTGATTCCATTTCGCCTCAAGTCCAGCGAACTCAGCTGGAGGGTTGGGTTCGGGTTCAGACGAATTGACCAGTCCGCCGTCGCACCATGTATCGCCGCCATCATCGCTGTAGGCCAGGTGGGTGCTCACTGCCCCGGATCCTGCCGGCCCGGTGACCCCTGAGTACGACATCCAAAGGCGTTGTGTGGCGGGGTCTAAAGCGAGACTCGGGTCAAAAAAACCGTTTGGTTCCGAATCAGGAACCAGCAATCTCCGCGGAAACGAACCGGTGGTTGTGACACACCACGGTTCGACACCCAGATCGCCAACATCGCCTGTACTGCTGTCGTTCGAAGCGTCGGTCAAGGCTCCCGAATCCAAACTGGTATCAGCTTCACCCGGACCGGGCTTGGACGTGTTGTCGCTGCAACCAGCGACAATCAGAAAAACCAAAATGAAACGCAAAATATCCTCCATCGGCTTTCGCCCAGCGCCTGTTGAATTTATGCACCAGAAATGGAGCAGCGCTACGCCATTCGCGCACGTCATCGCCAGATATTCTGTGGCTTCGCGATGGCCTGAGTATTGCTCCTTTGGAGTGTAATGTTCTTTTTAAATGCGACACGCCAATGAAACTCACTAAATTCCTCTCGATTCTGTTTCTCCTTTGCACCACGAACGCCTGGGCCGAGTCGAACTCCCCGAATCCGGAGCCCGATTCTGCACTCGCAGCTGCCCAGCCCGGAGAGCTGGCCCGACTTGAGATTCGGGCGACTTCCCTCCTCTTTTATGGAACGGCAATTGGCCTCGCGGGCGTGGAGGTGGGATGGGTCTCTCCGCACGGTTTCACAGCGGAGTTACAGGCTTTTAGTTTGATTGGACTTTCTGGATCGGGCTGGCAAGTGACCGCGAGAGTTGGGCGCAGATGGGACGACACCTCGCGTTTGGTACTACACGAAAATCGATTCTATTCGGGAATTACGCCGCTCTTCGGCGTTCGCTACGGTGAGTTTCCCTGGATGGGGACTTCGGATGGATACGACTACAAGTCGAAGGACCTAGGTGTGCAGGCCGGTATCGCCTTCGATTGGGGTTATGGGTCGCTCAACGGATTTGCGAGTCGAATCGAACTCCTCACAACCTGGACGGTCTACACCGACCCGAATTACGGAGGCGATTGGACCTACGCTGGCGGACTGAACCCAACGGTCACTTTCGATATTGGTATCCTATTCGGCGGCTTCTTTTCGGTGGAATAGCCGACCGCTCACAGCCATTGGCGATGACGCAAGCCTGACTACGCCAATGGTGCACAAAACCACGAATCCAACTGCTCACCGCTCACTGCTCATCGCCGGCGTGATGCCAGGCTGGAGCCTGGCGCACCAGTCGCAAGCCCAACGACGCCAGTGGTACACAAAGCCACGAATCAAACTGCTCATCGCTCACTGCTCACCGCCTAGAACTTCGGTTTATCGCCCGATTTCCAACGATCCCAGGCATGCTGAAAGAGCGCCGGCACCGGTTCCATCGGAAGTCCAAGGCCAAAGGACTCGGAGTATTCGACACCATAAAATGGTTTTTTCCATCCCTCGACAGGCAGATGCGGAGCTTTCAGGTCCAACCATGGGCCGTCCAGAAAGAACGTACGCCCGGCCCGTGACCGTTTGGCCTCCATGACCACACCTTTGGCCAAAAGCTCGGCCATGGCCTTCTTATAAGCTCCTGTGGTCCATCCATTCCAAGTCTTCACGTTTGAAGTCGTTGGATTTGGCAACGCAAGGATCTGAAGGAAAGCATTCGCGGCAGACGACGAAACACCCAATGATTTTGCGACCTCGGCTACCAATGCCGGCACCGAAAGTTCTGCATTGGTTTCGTAATCTCCAGCTTCGACCGTCGGGTTAGAGATATTCTTCATCATCGCTGCAAAACGGTCCGAAAAAATCTCGTTTACCGCGGGCAATTCCTTCAGCCCCGCAAAATGTGGACTGGTTTTTCCGGCAAGCACAGGTGCCACCTTTACCATCATATCAAGGCTCCATCTGGAGGCCGAAATCGTCACAATATCGTCCTGATAGTAGTCAAAGCCTTTCAATGATTTGTTGGTACCAATTCGCGCCAAGGTCTCCTTCAACTTGTCGTACTCGGAATCATAGGGGCATGTTGCCGAGACTTGGAAAGAGGGTGAACTGAGCGTTGTCTTCCAAACCTCCCACGCCGCGGGCAGGCTCTTGCGCACTTCATCACCCACGGGCGCGTTCAGCGAAAGGTAACGGGCAATTTTCAAAAAAGAGTGCACGTTATCGATGCCATTATATTTTTGGTCCTTGGCAACCATTTCCAGATATTTGCCGTCCACCACCTGAAGTTCGTAGTTTGGAACCACGCTGTAAATGGAATCCTTGGGACTCAAAATAGCTTTCACCGGTTCGCGCGGATCCCAAATACCCAGATTCTTTTTGATGTCTGCCAGTAAGGCCTCGGGCAGTTGAATACGTTGTCCAAACTGAGCCTTCCACGCCGTCGCAAGCTGGTCTGCGACTTTTTGGGGTTCATCCCACAGCGCAGCGACGTCCGCAGGGAAACCCGCCCCATAAACCGCCAACTTCTTATGCACGGACAAATTCTTAATCGCGTCTCTCGCGATCGCAGCCTCGGCCACTTTCACGCCCATCGCTTCGCGAATTTCTTTGGGCAAGAAGTTCTTCTCGTAGGAATTCATGTTGGGCATGGTCGCCCACAGCAATCCGGCCTCCGCATTTGATACGCCGATTTTTTCCGCCAAATAGGAAATAATTTCGGTATTAATTTCGTATGGGCCTCGTTCCCTTGCCAACTCAACCACGCGTTTTGCGGCGTCGCCAGACCAGGGCTGTGCCGGCCACTCCTTGCCAATGAGGACCCCTTTTGGAACCTCAAAATCGCCCTTTTCGACGTACTCCAAAACTTGAAATGCATCATTTCCGTAATAGTTAGAACGCG
>JBFFMO010000317.1:0-5648 GCA_041554035.1 Allomicrovenator sp.
CGATATAAGCCACTTGGCCGGTTGATTCAGGTTATAGAAATTGACGAATCCACCCGACGTTGCGACTGCAAACCAACCTGCCATGATAGCGCAGCCATGCTGACCCCCAACAAATGCCGTCCCGTGCGCAAACCTCTCGATGCGTACGCCATCGAAACTGCTGATCCGCCCAATATAGGTGTCGCCCGCAGTGATAAACGTCCCGTCATTCAAAAGGATTAGAGCATTTGTGGTCGTGTCACCGACAACTGCCGACATATCCCACTGGCTGGCACCGTCGTGGTCGAAACCTTGAAACGCGTCCAAACCGTTTCCGACAACAATACGGAAGTCATCCGCGGAGATGCTTCCAAAATACGAAGCAGTAGCAACTCCAGCGGTGCCAAAAGAGGCGTCAAGTGTCGCAGTTGCCAAGTCAATCGCAAGAACCTTCCCACCTGTATTGTCGACCGACATAAAAATGCGTCCACGATGGATGACATCGCCACTACGCGTGCCAGCCCAGATATACGTTCCGACAAGGGAATCGTCGGACAGGTCCCAGATGTCGATCTTCTTTGTTGTGTTGTCGCTGATGGCGACCAGGTAACGACCGTTCACATGTAGCTCAGCAATACTGCCTGTGGCCCAACTTGTCGTGAAATCTCGACCAGTTGATATCAAATCACGGGCGTCACGAACTTCGATGTCATAACCAGTACTTCCAACCTTGAAGACTAAGCAGCCATCAAGCGCAAACAACGAACTCGCGCCAAGGTCAAATTCAGCAACTACACTTCCGTCTCGTGTGGTGAGCGCGCTCTGAACCACAGTCGCAACATCACCATCACTCACCAATGCGTCACAGGCGTCCGCCACGCTGGCGACACGCACTGGCACTGCACTTAAGAAGTTGGCGTCAACAGTCGTGGCGCCGTCAACAAAATCTAAAGTCGCCGACAGAATAGACGGGTCAAAATTTGGCATGGGAGTGTCCGTAAACCCGCAGTCGCAAAGTGCGATGCAGGTGATCAGAAGAATTCGACCACGAACGATTCGAGCGAGCTTGATACTGGCTCGAGAAGCGAACGCACCTGAGGCTCCGAGTAGCCGGTTGATGATGACACTCGCACTTTGAAGTTCCATGCTTCAACCCCTGGACCGCAGATATCTGCTGCGTGATGAAAGCCAGTCACGAATGCGGAATGATTGGTTCGTACAACCTCTGCATCGCTTGACGTCACGGCCCTCAGATAACCCTCAATCCCGATCGGCGTGCCTTTCCGTATCCACGATGTGAAAGCCGATGAGATGAGTGCGCGTTTTTGGAGATCGGTCAGACCATCATTTCGCGGCAAACCCACAACATCCATCAGCGCATCGAGCCAACTTGCTGGCGCACCCCATGGATCTACATAGCGGTAGAGTTGCCCGACAATCCCGCGCCATTCATCAAGGGGCCTGCCAACCGCAGCTGCGAAACCACGCATCAATTCATAGTCACGCCAATACGGCGGCAACAAATCCAGCAGTTTGCTCATATGGCTGTTACCGTGATTGTTGCATCGTCGTAGTGAAGCAGTCCGAAGTTCGGATTCGAAAGCCCATTGGCCGCTGCTTCAATCATGTCCAGTTCAGCCTCGGCACTCCATGAGCTGCCATAGTTGTCGCTGTAGCGCATGAAGATTCTGCCCACTCGGCGAATACCGCTAAGGCCATCGAACAAGGCGATTAGGTCATTACGAAAGAGTGGTTCTCCCCATGGCCAAGCATTATTGAGGATCGTCAATCCATCAGTATCGACGATATCCACCGCGGTCACAGCGCTGACCATTGCTTCGCGGATCTCAGTCTCCACCGTGGAAGTGGTCGCGCCGGCAGCCAGATAGACCTCAACAGTCGTCAGCTGAATCAGGCGAATCGCAGGTTGGGAAATCGTCACGACCACGGATGGCAATGTGCGTTCCTCCAAATCCAATTGCGTCGTTGATTGCAGGGTTGGTGATGGTGACACGTTCAAGTCTTCCGCAAGGAGATGCACTGTGACCGCGCCGTTGTGACCAAGCGCAACGGCCCTTGCGATTCCATCGATGCGTGCAGCGTGATAGCCAAAGTCTTCGTTGTTGATTGCTCGCTCTAACGCCCTAGCGGCCAAAGGTGTTCGGGCGATCACAGAATCAATCGCCTCTTCATCCTGTCCACCCGACGCGCTCACTGCATTCAGCACTGAGGACACCCCACCAATTGGCTGGTCGAGAAAGGTCAGCATCCCTGCGCTTACGTTCCCAGCTGCTCCCGGTGCTTCGGCCGTGGCGCTCACGCTGTCGAAACTCGTTGGACTCGTGATCGTCAAATCCGCATCAGTCACAAAGAAGACTGCCTGGCTCGATGTGGAAGTCTTGACCCGGGTTCCTTTGGGGATTGTGACTGTGGTTGTCACGGTGAACATCAGAGATGTCGTGGCCTTGGTTGCGGCCTCGCGTTCGATGCCCAACAGATTGACTAATTTTAATAGTAGTTTTTGCGGCACTTGATTCATCTGGTAGAGCAGTGCGCCGTAAAACGCCCCAATGCCCTCAATCAGTTTCACCTCTGGCGTCGAACGGTTTCGGTCGCTTAACTCCGCCGGCAAGGCATTAATCACCTCTGCAACAACGGTTTCTTCGTCTCGCAAATCCAAGTCAGGCAAGGTGATCGTCATGTGCTGGCCAACTCAAAGAGATTCAAGACCCGATTCACGGGTGTGTTTTGTCCAATGGGAGTGAGTTCGCATCGAAGCTCCAATAACTCCGACATTGGGTCATAGGCCGAAACCACAATCTCAATCTTTCCTGCACGTGGTTCGGCGTATTCGATGGCATTCGCCAGCGCCCATGCCGCGACTTCTGCCCGATCAAGGCGATCATAGACATCGTCGTCCACGCCGTATGCCGGATCCATTGGGCAAGCCCCTTTCGGTGTTCGTGCGACTTGGTCAACAGAATCCACAATGCGATTGGACCCAGCACTACGCGCCAGGCGACCTGTGGCGTCGACACGCCACGGCCAAGCCAACCCGCTGCCAAAGAGGTCAGTCATGGTGCACCTCCGTTGTAGATGTCGACAGTGGTGGTCGATGCGACCAGGTCATGTTTGACGTCCGCAATTCGCCAGATCCCATTCCACCGGGCACCGAAGCCGCGGAGCAACAACGATTCCGAAACATCAAGTTCAGGATTTGCCTCAAGGGTAAGTGTCCCGCGAAAGACATCCGTTGCCTTCGCTTGGGCTTGCATGGCCCGTTGGATTGCCTGTGAGCTGTAGGATGGAAATTCTTCGGCCGTGAGCAGCATCCCTGTCTGATCCAGCATGACAAGGCGTTCAATCACCTCGGGATCTATGTCGGTGTCGTCGAACACGGACTCCCCAGTCGCATCGTAGACGTTAGGAGTCCGCCTGCGTGTGAACTCAGCCACTGTGAAAGTCGGCCGACCAATCACATGGCGACCAAGCTGAACTTCAACGGGTTTTGTGAAATCTTCCACTTCCGGTCTAACGTGCAGTTTGTCTCCACGAATAAATGACTCCCAACCCATCGACGATAGAACGCGGTCGAGTAGATCTGCATTACTCTCGCCGTGTTGAAGTAGCTCACTAAAACGTGTCGCTTCGAGAACCTGAACCTGTTTGATGAGTGGGGTGAGCCCAGCTTCTTCTGCGATTGTCTTGACAAACTGCGCAGCGCTGCCAGAAGCAAAGTTGCGTGCTTTCGATGTCTTCCGGAGCGTCTTGCCGTGGTCGTTGGCGGTAATTTGTACTTCGTTAGGCAGGAACTGTACCTGCAACGTCGACATTCGACCTGAAAAGACCTGACGAAGACTGGGCTTGTACCCGAACCAAACCTCGACTTCCGGCCCGTTTTTCTTATGTGGCAGGGCAATCGAGTTCGCGAGTTCACCACGATGATCGTCAATCACAAGGTCACAGCTACTCGCACCACGTTTTTTCGTCAGATTCACCCGTGCCGACATTAGACCGAGCTGGGCGAGTTCGTTGTCAGTGGCCCATTCTTGGTCCCCCACTCGAACAATGCCAACAGCTCTCATTGCACACGCTCCGGTGCCGGTACGCGAACTTCCGCCCGCATAGGTATGCCGTTGAAGGCCAATCGAATTTCGCGAGCGAGCCAGATAATCAGCCAGGCATCGGTTGTGAGTTCTAGATCAATCCAATTGACCGCATCTGCTGTGCTTAAAATGCATCGAAAAGACAAGGGTACGCCCGATGCATCGTACCAATCGGCTTCAATCAAACGGATCGGCGTACCCGCTTCTGAAGCACCAATTTGACGAAGTGCAAGGTCGAAGACGCCGACGGCGATGTCTTCAACCACGAGTTCCAATGCACTCCCGGTGGCGCTTCCACCGGCCACAGTAACGGCAACACCTAGGTCAGTAGTGAAGTCAATGGCTCCGTCAAGGCTTTGCAACCTTCCAATACCGTCCACAACGGTTCCGGATAACGCCAAAGGGTCCGTGATCTCATTTGTGTCACATAGCTGACGCCATGCGCGCCACTCGGCGACGCCGCGATGGGCAAGCGTGAAGGCATTCTCAAACTGCCCACCATACAATGGTACCCGTCGTTGCTGCGGTTTGTTCGCTACAGGTCTGCCAAGTCGGTCATAGGGCGATTCACTGGCCATTAGACTTCCTCGGACAACTCGAATCTTATTTCCGCGGTAAGCGCGTAGCCCTCGGCCGACTGGACCAAGCGTGTATAGTCGAATGACGTGATGACACCTTGAAACTCATTGACACCCATGCTCAAACGAACACGGGTTGGCCGTTGCGTGGCAAGGGTTATTCGCCGAGCCCACGTCTCAATCGTCGTGATCAACAGTTCAATAGATGTCAGCTTAGTGCGGTCTTCTGTCACTGCTCCAGAAAGACTGCGAACCCACACATCGCCGACCGTGAGTATGTGCTCAAAAGAAATCACGCGAGGACTGTTCCCCTCCCAACTCAATCGGTCGTATTCAGCCCCGGCAATCTGACGTGGAGCCCATCTCGGCGCAATGCGGACCCGATAGGATTCTGGACTGAATGGGAAGATAACTTCGCCAGGTTCATCGATGGCTTTCATTTGAGCGCGATAGCCCTGACGCTGTTCACCTGATTCTATGCGGATAAGCTTCGTTGCCATTATCTACTCGATTGTCGGTGACCATTTCTTGCCGTTGTACTCTAATATGTTGTTCCCATCGTGGCCGTTAAGCCAACCGACTAGAGCTACGTTGTCATCCGCGCATTTTGGACATGGCATTGATTCCACATCGCAAACACGCGCACTGCCGCCAACGGTGTATCCGCGCGCGATCCCAACCCAAATTATGTAACAACTTCGACAGACATAAGTGGAAGCGTTCCATCCAATGATGTCTGTGACGTTCGTCACTCCAACCTCAACAATTCTGTGTCGATCGCGGCCGCCACCATCTCGCCATATTGTTTGAAGTCCTGCTGATTTGGTGTTCCCGCATTGTTGATGTGAAGGTGAATCTCTTGTTTATCGATCCGAACCTTATTCAACTCTTTGGCGAGTCCAGTTCCCTCTTGGACTTTGCGGGCCAGCGCTGATGCAGTGTCTGTATCACCGCTGGACTGAGCTATTTTCAAACGTTTCAGGAG
>JBFFMO010000318.1:0-5628 GCA_041554035.1 Allomicrovenator sp.
AAAGTATAAAAATAAGAAGCGACAGAGGCCGACGCTGAGGCGGAGGAGGCCGATGAAGGCGACGACGGAGAGGAGACTCCCGACGACGTCAAGGAGACCGCCTCGGCGACGTTGCAGCGCGGCAATCGCATGGAATTCGACGGTCGCTTGATTCGCGGTGAGACCGCAGGTTCAGGAGCCGTGTTTCTTTTTCAACGCGTTCCTCGTCCGCTCCCGTCCATGGTGAAGACTCGAACGAGCTACCTCTCTGACACGGTTCAAGAAGTGCTTGGTGACGGCGGAACGGAACAATTTGAAAAAACGAAGGTCGAAGCAATGAAAGAGATCGAAAAAGAAGGCAAAGCCAAGATCTTAAAATTGCAGACCGAGAGCTCAAAATGACGACGGTGCTGACGCAAATCGAGCTTCTAACGAAGCTTGCGGAGGAAAACGGATGGGAGTCATGGCTGGGCCGCGATCTCCAACCCTCAGGCTATGACCACTCTTCGCTCGTTCGCGTCACGGCGTTTTCGACGGATGTTGCCGAACACGCACAAGTGCGTCCCGTTCTTGATTATGAGGCGGCGGTTGCCGTTCAGCTGCGACACAAAGGGATTGTCCCAACGCTTCGGGCTGGGTTGGATCGCAAGTACTGGTTCGCCGAAGAACTTATCGTTGGGGAGTCGGTTGGCGACGTGGTTCATCAATTGCGTGAACGCGGTTATCCGACCCTTACGGTGCCTCTAACGCTCGCCATTGGCGTTCAGATTTGCGAGGCGCTGCAGTCGGCGCACGGTGCGAAGAACGCGGCTGGATGGTCGCTGAACGCCGTGCATGGCGGGATTGACCTTGATGTTGTGCTGCTGACCTATGAGGGCGTGGTTCGAGTTCGCGAGTTCGGTGTGGCCAAAGCTCGCCGGCAAGCGTGGCTCTCGAGAGTCGGTGGGCTGCCTCCACGCAGAATTTGTTATATCTCGCCTGAAGAGGCTCGCGGCCGTCCGGCCGACGCGCGTTCGGACGTGTACGGGGTTGGAGCAGTTCTTTACGAACTCCTGACCGGCGCTCCTCCTGTTTCTGGCGCGGATGCACTTAAAGCGATCGCCGACGGGGTCCTGCACCTTCCGTCGTCCCATAATCCGAAGGTGACACCGCAGCTTGATACGATTGTCATGCGGGCTCTTTCCGTTGATCCGGTTAATCGCTACGAGAATTGCGACCATCTGCGACATGACCTTTTGCGACTTGCCAATGACCCTTCCAAAGCGTTGGAGCGGGTTCCGCGAATTCTTTCGCAACTCTTTCCGGGCAAGCAGAGTCAGTGGGCTGAGATTCAACAATTTGAGCGCCGTCGCGAATGGGTGATGGTTCAAGGATTCCTCGAGAAACTGTTGATCCCGGCAGAAGACGAGGACCCCACGGGTCTCCATGTGATGCCGGTTCACGCGCATGAACCGTCGCCTTTTGAGGACGACGTAGAATCGGCTCTCGACGCTCTGGAGAGACCGCAAGGGCAAGGGTGGGAGTCGGGTTCGGTGGGCGATGCCGCAGCGAAAATGAATGGCATGTGGGATGACACGTCGGCCAACGCCCGAAACCCGTTGCACCAACACGAGGACCTGGATTCAACGATTCAGGTGGGCAATTCACCGCAGATCCGTGGCGAACAGGATGTCAGCCAGACGTTGCCAACGGGAGTACCAGCGCTCTTGGCGGCACCGGCCGTCGTTCCGGTCCTCGACGTCGCCGCAACTCATATGGCTTATAAGCCGACGCCGATGCCTGAAGCACCGGTGGTGGCGGAACCAGCGGTTGAGGCGGAGCCTAGACCTGTCGTGACTCCGACAGCTCCCGAGCCGGCGCCTGTTCCGCAGAAGAGCGCCGAACCCGCCCCTGCATCTGCCGCGCTTCCGGAGTTTTTCGAAATTCCGGCGGAAGTCGACGACGACGAGGACGAACCTTTTGTTGAGCCTTTTGCGATTGCGGAATTGGTCGAAGCGCCAGAGCTTCAGCCGCGCGACGCGTCCACAAAAGCAGTCCTTGAGATCATCCGCACCGCACATGGTCGCGCGCTCGACATTCAGGTGCTCGATTCGCCGATGCGAAGATACCGCAAAGAAGGCGGGGCGCTTACGGCCCGTTTGGTCGGGGGCAAAGCGACCCTCAAGCTTAAGCAGCCGATGGGTGGCTGGGTTCGACGCGGTCGTAACCCTCGCGAAGATCTTCCTGCCGAAACCAAATTCACGATGGCGAGCGGTGACGCAGCTGAGTTTCGTGACGGGGACGTCACGTACCATGTTCGGGTCTTCAATCCCCCGATTCCGCCGAAATCAGAGCGTCAGATCATCACGGCCGAGGATCTCAAGATCTACGCCGTGGCCATTGCCGTCTCGTTGGTTTTGCACGGAGTGGGCGGACTTGCCACGCTTTTGACCAGCTACCTTGGCGTTGAACTGACCGTGAAGGCGCCTGAACAGGTCGAGGTTTTTGCCGAAGGTGCACTTCCGAAGGACAAACCGAAGGTCGAAAAGCCCAAGCCGAAGGTCGAAAAGCCTAAACCTAAACGACTCGAGCCTAAGCCGCCAACGACCGATCCCTCGGAGGCGCAAGCCAAGATTCCCAAGGCGGTTCGGCAACAGTTGGATAAACGACTCCGAAATAACAACGTGCCCCGAAGCGAGGATAAAGCAGACCAGCTGATCTCTGCGCTTTCGACGCCGGTCAAGGGCGACGGAGCGACCATCAAGGACGTTGTCACCAATATTGATGCGATTGCACGTCCTGGGTCGCGCGGGGCCGCATTCAACGTCACAGGCACTCTGGGCAACCTGCCAGAGGGCGGCGTCAATATCGCCACCAGCGCTGGTGGAAATAGAATCGGCGACATCGGCGGTTCGGTGGCTTCCGACGTGGGTAAACTCGATAAACGCGAAGGCAGCGGCAAGGTTCGCGGCAAGGCCCGTGGAGTCAAGGCGTTGTCTAAGGTTACCGGTTCGCTTTCGAAGGGCGAAGTCTGGGAGGTCATTCAGAAACATAATGGCCAGATTCAGGCGTGTTACGAGCGACAACTTGGTAAGAACCCAGGACTTGCAGGAAAGCTCACCTTCGAGTGGATCGTGAAAACCAATGGCAGTGTTGGTACTGTCAAAGAAGCCAACAACACGCTCGGTGACTCAGCAGTTTCCAAATGTGTTTCGGGCGTGATTAAGAAAATGAAATTTCCTCGACCCAAGGGCGGCGAAGTTGAGATTGTGTTCCCGTGGATTTTCAAAGCAGGTTGAGTCGTGATTAAGCGCATGTGTTTGGTTTTTTGTGTGTTTGGTGCGGCTTGTGGCAGCGGTGACGATACCGACGGCCCCAAGATCACGCCCCACGTCAGTCCTGTTCAATTGGGTGAGTTTTGGCCGCAGGGAACCACCGACGCCGATCCCGGCAACAACGAACGGACCCCCTTCGTGTGGGTTATTTTGCTGCAATCGACCGGTGACGAGACCCTGAAGGTTTCAAAAGCTTGTCTGATCGGTGAATCGAACAACTTTGTACTGGAAGGACCTGTGCCCGCAGATATTCGGGCAGGCGATGAAGGCGCAGTGCGTTTGACCTACGGCCGTACGAGTCCCGGCACAGATCGTGTCGCGGTACTCGTGGAATCCAATGCCACGAAGTTTTCCCGTCTGATTGTTCCGGTATGTGCTGCGGTCGTCGCAGATGGCGCCGACAAGAACAAGGCGATTCAGCCCTGTGAGTTCGAAGTTCCGGCAGACGCCGTCTGTCCTTGAACTTAGAGATCCAACTCTAACTTATCTTCTTTAGGCTGAGACTTCGCGTCTTTGTCTTTTTTGTCGGTCTTGGGGAGGGCCTTTTCGCCGCTTTCCTTTTCGGCCGATTCGCCTTCTTTTGCCTTCGCTTTGCGAGTGGCCTTCATGCGTTCATCGCGTTCTTTGGCGCTCGCGAGGATTTCGGGCGAGATGTAGAACACTGGTGTGTCCTTTCCGCCCTGCGTGAAGGCGCCGTAGGCCTCCCACCAGGCAAGCGTCAGCTTGTCCATGCTGGTACGTTGGTCTTCCACGTTCACGTTGGCACGCTCGATTTCACGGCGGATGCCTTCGGTGTCGTCTCGAAGGGGTTTTAGGTCGTACACGGCGATGTCGTTGCGCATCGCGGTTTCAGCTGTAGACAACGTGTATTTGGACTTGGCCAGATCGAGCTGAAGCTCGGCTCGTTCGAGGAGCAAGTTCGCCATTTTGACGCGTGCGTCTGCAAAGGTCTCAAGCTTCTTCAGCAGACCTTCAGATCCCTTGGGCCACATCGACGTGTTCGTGAGTTCTGCTCGCCAGCCCTCGGTCGCGCGAAGCTCAATCACAGCGTCATCTCGCCGCGCGCGTGCGATTGAGACCGCGTCCTGAGCGTCCGCCACGAAGCGCCGTGCATCGAGGGGGACATCGGAGTCGTGAAGGCCTATCGGCTTAACGCCGGAGCTACACGCCGAGGCTGCCAGCACCGCTGCGCCAATCAGTAGTCGTTCCATCTGAATTTGCCTCACTTGATCAACCTGCCGCCATCTCGACCTTTCTGGAAGCGTTTATCGACCTCCGCCAAGGACTTCGAGACATTCACTTTCTGCAGAAGCGTCTTCATATTGGTTCTCCCAGCTTCTACGCCACCTTCGGCAGCACGGTGGAAAGCCTCAAACGCCCCGGTGTAGTCGCCGATTTCGTAACTCGCGACGCCCAGAAGGTTTTGTTCCATGGCGCCACCGCCCACTTGAATGGCGCGAGCGAGCACAAGGCGCGCCGAATGAGGGTCACCACCGTTGATGAATTTTTCTCCCAATTCCCGCAGCTTATCGACATCTTCGGGATTCTTGGACAATTCGGCACGAAGCTCGTCAAGCCCTTGAATCGGCGACGCTTTGCGTCCTGCGATTTCGTCGTAGGGGACAAAAATCTTCTCGTGGCTGCGACCTTTGAGGCACTCGCGAACCACCGGAGAGAAATTTGCGTTGTTCCAAGCCAGATTTCCGCATGCCTCGAGCGCTTCTTTGGCGGTCGCCCGCAAGCCTTCCACGCGTGAGGTCAACGCTGATTTGACCTGGTCCTTCTGACCGGCGGTCAACCCATCGGGCATCGGCACCGAATCCAGTTTGCCAGCGCAGTATTCCATCGCTGTGGCGAGTCGGCTCAACGCAGCTGGTGTGTAATCAACGCTGCCCTGACGGGCTGCGTTCAAGTAGCTCTGCTGAGTCACCTCAATCAGTACGATAAACTCTTCAATCAGGTCGATATCGTTAGGTGTTGGGTAGCTCTTGATCGTCGCCAACATGACTTCGGCCATGCCGTAATGCGCCCGAGCAATCGATTCAGCCGACGCTGTGTCTGTGTTCAAAACGGACTGGAAATTCCCTTCGGCTCCGTCTACGTCTCCAGCGGCAACCTTTCCGAGGCCAATGCGGGCCAACGATTCTGGTTCACCCAAATCCTCGTATTTCTTGAGGGATTTCAGGGTGTCTTTGCCCGATGACGTGCGCTCTGTGAGCACGGCAACCTTGGCCACCGCGTCGATCTTGGCCTGACCCGCCGAACCATTGATGGCGTCGTCGAAGAGCGATTCTGCCTTCGTAACATTGCCGAGCTGCTCGTTGAGCTCGCCGGC
>JBFFMO010000319.1:0-5605 GCA_041554035.1 Allomicrovenator sp.
AACCGACCGCAAAAATTCCAGCGGTCTCGGAGCGCAAAATATTGGGTCCCAAGGAAACGCGCGTGGCATGGGCGAGCATCTCGACTTCGCGCGGCGAGAACCCGGCCTCGGGTCCGATCCAAATGCCGAGGCTGGCGCCGACAGGGGCGCTCGCAATGCTTCCGGCTGCATCTGCGAGCCAGTGTGAATCTTCATTGGCCTGTCGGATGGCGTCAGCAAGAGCCGTCTGGGCCTTAACGACGGGGGTGTAGACACGTTCTGATTGCCGCGCCGCCGACCGCATAATCTTTTGCCAACGCTCGACCTTGGGGCCCGCTTTGGCACTGGGCACCTGAACCACACTCCATTGCGTCAGAAGCGGGACAATCACGTCCACGCCGAGCTCCGTGGCTTTTTCAAGCACAGCGTCCCATCGGTCGCCTTTGGGAATGGCCTGACAGAGCGTAATTTGCGGAGTCGAAGGAGGGTGCAAAGTGAGCGAGGCCACGTCGACACCGTTGGCGGTCAGAACTCCGCGGCCAGTCGTTCCCTGTCCGTCGAAGACCTCAAGCTCGGTACCGAGGGCAAGCCGCAAGACTTGAAACGCATAATGTTTCGTCTCGGAATCAAGCGGCACAAGCCCTGCGGTGATGGTCCCCGGTTCGACCGGAAGACGGCGGCTCACACGATCCGAAGTACCATGCATGCCCAGTCTCCCCGTGTGGTCGTATGGATGTGCTGGAGCGGCTCGCGATCGAAATTCGGCAAGAATTCCTCGACCTGCGCGGTGGTCACGCCGCTCAGAACCAACACACCACCGGGATTGATACGCTTGAGCAAGTCTTGGCGAAGCTCGATGAGCGTTGGAGCCAGAATATTCGCAATCACGATATCGAAGGTTCCCCACTCGTTGAGCGGTCGCGTGTCGAGTTCGATGTCCGGAGTCGCGTTCACTTCAAGATTCACGCGAGCGACGTCAATCGCCACGGGGTCGTTGTCCATGCCAGCAACCGACGACGCTCCGAGTTTAGCCGCTGCGATCGCCAGAATCGCGCTTCCACATCCGATGTCGAAAACCGAGGCGTTGGGTCTTTCGACCAGCAGGCGATCCACTTCAACGGCGCATAATTGGGTGGTTTCGTGCGTGCCCGTTCCAAAAGCCATACCGGGCTCGATAATGACTTCGACTCCGTTTTCGGGAATCACCAGTTCTTCCCAGGGAGGGCCGACCACGATGCGAGGCGACATCAAGAGGGGTTTGAACCAGTCTTTCCAAGCAGTTTCCCACGAACGATCGTCAAAACGCTCCAACGAGACGATGTCCCCGTAGCCCGCGACGTCTTCGCGTAATGAGCGTGTGATCGGACCTTCGTCGTCGCCTTCAAAAAACGCCAGCAATCTGGCTTTTCCTTCAGGAACGGGAGCCATGGCGCCGTTTTCCATGAACGTTGTCTCATCTTGAACCTCGACGCCTCCTGCACCAAAATCCCAGAGGTAACCTGTCGTATCTTCGGCGTTTCCGCCGGCAACGAGCATCTCAAGACGGTACCACACTGGCTCACTCATGACTTCTCCACAAAACTTAGCGACGATGCTGTAATTGAGATAAGGCGTCCTTTCCAGCCCTCTGGGCCTGGATCGAGCGAAAACACGAATTCGCGCTCTTCATCGGCAGCAAAGAGCGAATCCTTCAGGGCGCGATGTTTGACCGTGCTCAGAGGCTCGCCTTCGGCTTCATTCAGATATGTGATTTCAACTTCAAGATCCGAGAGGACGACGCCCGTGTTGTTGGTGATCCACACCAGGGCTTCACGTTGAAGATTTCCGTCCCGCGTGATGCGGCGCACTTTGAAGCGTGGCGGCTCCAATGCCTGAAGGTAAGCCTGCGATTGCGCTATCTTCCAAAGAGCGTGTAATTCTTCCCATTGGCGGCGAATCGCCTCGTCGGTGGCACGAATGCTCGGTTTGATTTCGACGAGTCCCATTCGCAGATCTTCCCCATTCAGCGCTCTCAACTTGTCGACGTTGCGTTGCAGTTCTTCGACGCGCTCTTTTTCTTGGAGTTGTACGTCGAGGCGTTCGAGGGCCTCGAGGATCGCCTGAGGGCGACTGTAGGTCGGAGCGCGGCTCATGAGGTCGTCCACCTGGCTTCGTGCTTCATCGAGGTCGCTTTCGGTCTGCAGGCGCTCAATCTGTTCCATGATGGCTTTTCGCTCCGGAAGACCAAGTTTGACGCGAAAGCGATCGGGCTCGCGAATCACCAGATATTGGTGCTCGACCAGTGCGTCTCTTGAAGCGTTCTCGATGCGGACTCGAGCGTCGAATCCACTTCCAGCGGGCGTCATACTCACGATGCTTACGATGCCGCCTGCATAGCCTTCAGTGGGCGGAAATGCCTTGGCATACGCTTCGACGGGGACTGATTCCTGGTCGCTGGTGGCCAAAAACGTGTACGCACGTACTGGGGCACGCAAGGTCTCTTGAGATTCCACGAAGTTCATTGTGACCTCGCGCGCACGCTCTTCATCGGTGCGACATGCAGCCAGTGAAAGGGTCAATATGAGGAGAATTCGTAAAAACGTCATGGGCAGGCTCCGAGGGCCACAATCTACCCTCACTAGGCGGGCGGTCAACCACCGCAATGCGAGTGTTGACCCAGATTTCATAAGTTAGTATTCACTAACTTAATGGAGGTCATATGTCTGATGTCGAATACAGCATCGCTCAGGGTGTCGCCACGCTGACGATCAACCGTCCCGAGAGAAGAAATGCTCTGAATCAGTCGGTGATAACCGGTCTGCGCGAGGGGCTCAAACCCGCGAACGACGATCCCGAGGTCCACGTCATCATCCTGACGGGGGCTGGGAAATCATTTTGCGCAGGCGGAGACGTTGGGTCGATGGGGGCGAGCGATGGCATGTTGGCCATGCATTGGGAGCGTGCGGGATTTGCCGAGTTGCTTCTAGAAATGCATCGGTCAGCCAAGCCAATCATCGCACAGATTAACGGATTGGCCCTCGGAGGTGGCTTCGGGTTGGCGCTCAATTGTGACCTCGCCGTGGCATCTGATTCGGCGTCTTTTGGCACGCCGGAAATCAAGATCGGGGTGTTTCCCATGATGATCATGGCCGTGATGGTCAGGAATATGTCGCGCAAAAACGCCCTGGAGTTGATGTTCACCGGCGACCGGATTGACGCAGCCAGGGCGTTGGAGATGGGGATCGTCAATCGCGTGGTTTCCGCCGAAGAGCTCGAAAATGCCGCCAGAGGGCTCGCCGAAAAAGTCGGCGCGTACTCGCCAGCGATTCTTCGAATGGGACGTCAGGCATTCTATTCGACGCAGGACATGTCATTTGAACAAGCGTTGCGCTCGCTGCATTCTGAATTGTCGATGACCGTGATGAGCGAAGACACCGCCGAAGGTGTGATGGCGTTTATCGAAAAGCGCGAGCCCAAATGGACCGGCCGCTAGCCGAAGAGCACGTCGCGCATGGTATAAGTCCCGGCTGGCTTGGCGGCGATCCAATAAGCCGCCCGCAGCGCGCCCTGCGCGAACACGCCCCGGTCGTGGGCGCGATGCGTCAGCTCGATTCGTTCGCCTTCTGACGCCAGGAACACGGTGTGTTCTCCGACAATCCCTCCGCCTCTCATCACCTGAAAGCCGATTTCGCTGTCCGTGCGGGCGCGGGTGACGCCATGACGGTCAAATACTGCCACGTCATCCAGCCGAACCTCGCGCCCACGCGCTGCGGCTTTGCCTAAGAGCAGCGCTGTGCCGCTGGGGGCGTCCACTTTTCGCCGGTGGTGGGCCTCAAAGATCTCGACATCAAATCCGGCGGCTGCCCGCGCGGCGAGTTCAACCAGATGTTCCAATATATTGATGCCTACCGAGAAATTCGCTGTGTGAAGAACTGGGATCTTTTGGGCACAAATGGTCAGGGCCGCGAGCGATTCGGCGTCAAGCCCCGTGGTGCCTGATACAAAGGGAATCCCAAGCCTGGCTGCGGCTTGAGCGTATTCGATGCATGTCGCTGGATTGGAGATGTCGAGCACGACATCGACGTCTTCGAGTTCGGAGGGCTGATGCCGAACTTGAGGCAGCGTCAACGTCGATCTTGGCGACACAAAGGCCAGAGCCACCTGGAGGTCGTCCAGGGCATCGGCTTGTTCCCGAATCGCTGTCCCCATGCGCCCGCTTGCCCCCACGAGCGCCACGCGAATCATTGCATCAACCCGGCTTCACGCAACGCGGATGACACTCGCCCGACGAGCGCCTCGTCGCCTGTATAGAGTGGAAGCCTGGCTTCATCCGAACACCAGCCGAGCAACTTTGCAGCGGTTTTCGTGGGGACGGGATTGGCGTCCGAAAACAAGACTTTTCCGAGAGAGTGAACTCGGTTGTGAAGCAGTCGTGCGTTGACCAAATCGCCCTTGCGCGCAGCTTCCACCAAATCGTGGACCATCTTGGGCGCGATATTCGAGACGACCGAGATGCAGCCTGCGCCGCCCATCAACACAAATTGAGTGGTGGTGAAATCGTCTCCAGAGAGCAGCGAAAACTCGCGAGGCACCATCTGGAAGATTTCGGTGTCCAAATTCATATCGGCCGAGGCTTCTTTGATGCCGATGATATTGGGATGGCGGGCCAATGTTGCGACCGTCTCGGCTGACGTACCGACGACCGTTCGACCGGGCACATTATAAACCATGACGGGCAGTCCGCCGTTTTCGGCCACAAATTCAAAGTGCGCGATGATGCCGCGTTGCCCTGGTTTGTTGTAGTAGGGCGTGACCACGAGCGCCGCGTCGACGCCCTTAATCTTGGAGACCTGCTGAGTGAAAAGAGTGGTTTCATGCGTGTTGTTGGTGCCGGTCCCGGCGATGATCGGAACGCGGCCAGCAGCGACATCGACAACCTTCTGGATCACCGCAAGTCGTTCCGTGGCCGACATCGTCGCCGACTCGCCGGTCGTACCGCAGGGAACCAATCCGTCGATCCCTCCCTCGATTTGACGTTCGACGAGCGCCCCAAGCGCTTCAAAATCGACTTCGTTGTTCTTGAACGGGGTTATCAGCGCTGTGAACGCACCTTGGAAACTCATCAGGACCTCGGGTAAATAGCTAGGGTAGGTGAACCAAGCACCCGCCCTGTGTCAAGATGCATGCTCGGTCTCGAGGATCCAATCTTCGAAGGGAAGGCTCTCCGGGTTGCCTGTTCTGAGCTCCATAATAAAGGGAGACTCTCGTAATAAGACCGTTCCGCGATCTCGCGTGAATTGTCGATAAACATGGCATAGGTGCAGGTCGTCACGGGCGCGGGTGGTCGCGACATAAAAAAGCCGGCGCTCTTCTTCGAGCCCATCGATTTCGTTCATCGAAGAGGCGCTCGGAAAATGCCCATCCGAAAGCCACAAGACAAAAACCGTGGCCCATTCAAGGCCTTTGGCCTGATGAATCGAAGACAGTGTGACGTACTCGTCAGGTTTTTGGCCGCCAACCAGGATATCCTGCCCGGCGATCGATGACATCAGGCTGATTTCGCCCAGAAATCGATCGAGGTCGTCGAATTGAGACGCGTAATTTGCCAATTGTTCAAGATCCCCGATCCGATTCTGAAGCTGATCTT
>JBFFMO010000320.1:0-5602 GCA_041554035.1 Allomicrovenator sp.
CGGTTGGGCGCGTGTTGAATGCGGACCGCAGCCTCGCCGTCCTCGTGGCTAAGGAAATAGTATTCGATCGATGTGGTGCCGTCGGGGCGGGCCTCGTCGGTGGAAAATGAGCTCGAAAAGAAGCTTCCTCCCTGTTCATAAAAAACACCGATATCGACGTAGGGCTGAAGCGCCGCCGTGACGATGTCGGGGGTGACGACCGCCCGGTAGAGGACTCCGCGTCGTGCCGAGAACAAAAAGAAGTCTTCGTCGGCTTCCAGCGTTCCAGCGTTATCCCGCGGCTCCGAAATTTCGCCTGTGTACGAGGTCCCAGCGACCAGCCAGGGCAGGTTGCTCTCGCGCGTGTCGTTGGGTTGGTCGGGGGTTTCGGTTTCGAAAATTGCGGTCGCCCCAAAATCGATCGAGGTCGAAGAGTTCAAAAAACGCTGCACGTAGTCTTCGACGACCAAGACTTCGGTTCTCCCGCCCAGTGCGGTCGTGAGGCTCACTCGATTGGTGTCGGAAACCTGACCTGGGCTGGTATGCGACAACGAGGCCGAGCCGTCGGCTTCGAGGACCGAAAGAGCTGGGAATTGGAATGAATTTTCGTCGATCGAGATGCCGTTCGCCGCCACCTGAAGGGCCTCAAGGTTTGTTGTGGAGACCCGATACGTGTTCAGGGTTCCTTCGAAGGCCCGGGGTTGTGCAACGGTGGGAAGGGCAATGGCTTGCGGCTCGGGCAGCGGTATCTCGCTGAGGTAGACGGTGTAGTCGTAGCCAATGCCACCGACATTACCTGACGATTGAATGAAGGATCTGAAATCTGAGACCGCAAGCGTGTATCGACCGGGAACCGGCAAGAAGACTTCGCGTGTGTCGGCTTGCCCCACGTCGGCTCCAAAAGAAACCCGCGTCACCGTGTTATTTCGGCCTTCATAACCCACCAGAATCGCGGCCGGCCAAAGGATCATCGGTGCGCCTTCCACACGCAGCAATAACGCCGTAGGTCGGTCGATTTCGAAGCTGAAATAGTCCAGATCGTTTTGCCCATCGACGGCGTTGTCGACCGTTCCCGTTAAGCGAATCGGAAAGGTCATGTCATAGCCTTCGCCGGTATCAGGCGAGTCGTTGAACTCGATCAGATCTTCGTCGATCGTGGGGATATCTGCGGGATTGTCTGGGGCGCTGACGAAAGGCAAGAGGTCGCAGGCATCGCCCACGTTGTCCCTGTCACGGTCGAGCTGATCGGGATTGGCGACGTCGGGGCAGTTGTCGACGTCGTTGTCGATGCCGTCTTCGTCGATGTCGTTTGAAACCGCGACGTCGGCCATATCCGCAGCGTCGTTTCCAGCGTCGGTTTCGACGATGGTCGTGTCGACTTCTGTGTCGGCAACGCTGGTGTCGGTACCCGCGTCAGCAACGGTTTGGGGGGATGAGTTGTCATCGCCACAGGCGGACAGACAGAGCAAAGCCAGAACGAAAAATCGCGCGCGCATGTTGAACCTCTTTTGAGGCGCGAACTATTTAGCAAATAGCGACGAAATTCAAGCGCTTGTTGTCTGTGAGCGGTTGGCGGCGGGCACTGAGCAGTGATTCTGCGCTCGGTGTCCTCTTAGGACGTTGCCGCAATGGCCCGAGCGACTCGTCGCGCGAAGGTGTAGATGGGGATCTGGGGCGGCCCACCAATGGACGTTGGGAAGAGCGACCCGTCAGCCACCCAGAGGTTTTTCATGTGATGGTGCATGCCTTCGGGATTGACGACGCTTTTTCGTCGATTATCCCCCATCCATAACGTTGACATGGGGTGGACGGCCGTCAACGACGGGTTCAGCGGCCCCAGCGTCGCCCCAGTGATCGCGTCGAGGTCAGCGGCGCGCGTAACCCAACGTGCGGGTCTGGTGGGCACAAAGACCTTCTGAGCACCCGCCGCGAGCAAGATTCGGGCAGATTCTCGCATTCCCAACGCCAACTGATCGTAATCGGAGCGGTCCAGACGATAGCTGACATGGATCTGCTCACCCTCGCCGGGGCTCACGACTCCAGACGTGTGGTCGTGCAACATGGTGATCAGGACCGCCGTGTTGCGATATTCCCGCATGAGCTTGGCGTGTTCAGGTCCAAACCCGGGCATGAAACCGGCTGCAGCACCCGGATGAGCGAATCCTGACACAATCCACGCTCTATTCTTGGCCTTGGGCCCAAATTCCAAAAATTGTGTGCATTCGATCGCCTGAGGGATGCCCAACCAGGCCTCGACAGGTTCGGCGAACACGCCCGCCACGATGGATCCAGGATGCAAATGCAGGTTGGTTCCGGCGAGTCGGTAGGGGTCGGGTACGTCGCTTTTTTTCACGAGTGCAGCTGAGCCTGTCGCGCTGCCCGCAAGGACCACATGTCGCGCATTGATCTTGAAATCACCAATCGTGGCGCCGGTCTTGGGATCGACACAGACTCCAGATACACCTGTGGCTGCGCCGCGATTTCCCAAGATTTTTTCGACGCGCGCTTCGCTGTAGACACGACCTTGTTTGGCGATCGCGGGGCGAATCAACGCTCGATCTGCGTTTTCTTTGCCGTCGTTTGGACAGCCCAGTTCGCAAAAACCAGACTGACGACAAAGGGCTCCGCGGTTATGGCTTAGGCGCCCACCGCGGTAGCCCAGCGCCTTAATTCCTTTGGCCACCAGAACATTATTTCGGTTCAGGTGTTCATCGGGAACCGGATGGACGTTCAATAGCTTTTCGACGTCGGCGAAGTCATCTTGCAGACTTTTGCCCGCCAGATCGGTGAGCCCAAAACGCACGACCCAATCGTCCAATTACTCTTCTGGAAGTCGTTTGCATTGGTTGGTGTTGTGAAGCGTTGAGCCGCCCACGCCCTTGCCTTGCAAGATGCTGATCCCAAAATCGTCGGTCGCTCTTCCGCCGCCCTCAGAAAAAAGCTGCGGCAACATCAGGTCCTCTTGAACGCTCATGTCTTGAGTCGTGAAATGCCGGCCAAGTTCAAGTCCCACGACGTCAAATCCAGCTTCGACGAGGTCGTGAAAGACCATGCCTCCGCCGGCACCCAGGCCGACGACCACCACGTCGGCGCTAAGGCTCATCCGCTGCGAGGTCGCGACCGCGCGCATGGGCTCTGAACTCATGGATATTCCTTGAGGTGATCAGGGACACCTGGGTTGGAATGGATGTCGTAACCAATCGGTCCCCAGGTGCTGGGCCGAGTCCAATACCCCATCATGCACATCGTTTTGATCGCGTGAAATGCTGCGCGTTGCTGGGGCAACCGTGAATCCGGCCAGGATTCCAAAAACGCATTCTGTTGAGCCGGATCAAGGGACGAGAAGCGTGTTCGAACGGGTCCCACGGCGAGTGGTGCCGCCTCGAAGAGGGCCAAGAGCGAGCTCATTCGCTCCACGGTCGGCGTGGGCATGCCACGCAAAAAACTCAGAGTGGCCTCGAGCGCACCGCATTCGTCAGGCGTGGGCAGTTCGTCATCGTCCGAGGCGCAAATCACCGCTTGCAGCGACTCCAAGGTCCGAATCTGCCACGGCAATAGATCACCCGAACTCGGGTGTCGCTCGCCCAACATTTTCGAGGCGAGGCGCCCACCTTGAAGAAGGCCAATAGCTTGCACATGCCGAATGCTGTCGGCGGCGAAGTGTTTGAGGAGGTTCATAGGGTCTCATGGGTCGTAGAGCCGTCGCCCCACTCTAGCACTTCAAGCGTCACGCTGACGACACCGCGATCGATCATATCGAGGTCCTCTGCGGCTGCGCGCGAGAGGTCGATGACGCGGCCATCACTCCATGGGCCGCGATCGTTGATGCGCACCACGACGGATTTTCGGGTGTCGTTGTCCACGACCCTGACGAGGGTTTGAAAGGGAAGGGTCCGGTGGGCTGCCGTCCACTTCTTGATGTCGAAGGGTTCTCCGGACGCCGTCGATCGCCCCTGAAAGCGTTTGCCGTACCAACTCGCCTGTCCTTGGAGTTCGTGAACCCTGCCTTTGGAGTCCACGATCTCACCGCGATTGGGCGCAGCACCGCAGCCCATCATCAGAAGGGAGCCAACGAGGATGAGTCGGAGAGTCAGGGGCATGAAGGCGTCAGCACCAGAAACTTAAGGCGTTCGGCGATGATCAGCTCTTTTGCATCGTCGCCATTGAGGTTGGCGAACTCGACCTTGATAGGTGTCACGTTGGTTGCGATGGAGATGCGTCCACCCTCGTACGAATCGGCCGTGTACGAGTGCTTCCAGAAGTAGGCACCCACGACCACATCGGCATATCCGTCAACCGACAGGTCTTCGAGGGCGAGCGTGGTGGCATCGACGCCGATCACTTCGCTGTAATATTTCGTGAAGGCGCCTGTGCCGTCATTTTTGAGAACGACAAATTCAGGGAAGACATCGCTGCCACCCATGTCGGTGGTCTTCTTGGCTAGGAAGGCCAGGTCAGTGATCCCGTCCTGTTTGACTGAGCCTGCGGCAAGCAGGGTGTATTTCTGCTCTGCGTTCTCTGGGCTCAGGGCGATCGGGGTATTGGTGTTGGATGCATTGGGGCGAATCGTTCCAAGAAGGAAAGCGTCGTTGGCCTGTCCGAGGACGACGATGTCCTCACCGACGGCTTCGTCAAAATCGCCATGTTCGAATGCGATCGCCCGCGCTGTCAGCGGGAAGTTAACGGGCGCCGAGAGGTTCCCGCCGGTGTTGAAAAAGACCGTAATCGCGTTGGGACCAAATTGCAGCACAGCAAGATCGACATCGCCGTTGCCATCCAGATCTGCGGCGATCACGTCCAAGACTTGTCCAGGCACGTCCAAGACGTCGGTGGATGGGTCGTGGATGAGGTCGCGTCGGTTGCCTTCGGCTTGGTTGCGAATCAGGCTGATATCACCAAGGTTTGAGGTCGCGGCTTCCGAGAACCCGTCGCCATTCAGGTCGAAGGCGACAATATGTGTGGGTCCAACGCCAGGTTGAGCAGTATCGAACTGCTGCAAGTAGGCGTTGTCGCCATCTGGCATCGGGACAGACTTGAAGAACACTGCGCGGTCTGCAAGGTAGTTCAGCACCGCGATATCTGTGACACCATCGCCATCAAAATCACCGTAGGTGATGTCCCGAATCACGATCTGGTCGTTTGCGGTCGATGCCGAAAAGTACTCGTCTTGGTAATTGACCTGAGACCGACCTGGGCCGCCGGGGATGCATGAATCGCAAGCATCTCCGTTGCCGTCGCCGTCGGTGTCTGCCTGATCGGGATTGGCAACGGGCCGACAATTATCGCACGCGTTTCCGACACCGTCGTTGTCGTCATCGCCCAGTTCAAACACGTCGGGGCATAGACTGGCCGAATTATTGGTCGTGTTATTCGTGACATTATTGGTGACGTTATTCGTGACGTTATTGGTCACGTTGTTCGTCTGATTATTTGTCGTGTTGTTGGTGTTATTCGACGGCTTCGCGTCGTCTCCACAGCCGCTGGCGGCAAAGAGGGCGAGCGTCAAAAGAGCGAGGGCTTGAGTTTTCATCGAAAAATCCTGAGTCATCAACAATCTGCGCGGTATTATGACGTTCGGGCAACGCGGGTGCAAGCGTGAGCGAAAGAGCGCCATTCCACGAGA
>JBFFMO010000321.1:0-5591 GCA_041554035.1 Allomicrovenator sp.
AAAGCGACCACTGAGGTCAGGCAACCCACGATGGCTGTTTTGCCCATCGCGCCGCGGATAAATCCGTCTTCTAGGTTTGCCATCACTTTGCTCGTCTCGGTCGCCGCCATCACGCGCTGCAACCGTTTCCGGGCGTTATCACGACCGGGGCCGCTCCATAACACGGTGAATTACTCGGTGCAAGAGGTAGGAGACACCTCAACCACTCTTGCGCAAAGGTTCTTTGTCGAGTCCACGGAGAATCGGGCGACTTGTCTACTCGTCGACCAAGAATCGGCGTGTGATTTGAACGACATGCAAACCCGCACCGACCAGCGCGAGGAGCAGGCAGACGAGCAAACCCCAAGGCGATGACTGAAAATAGTCATCGATGAGGTTCCCGCCCCAAACACCTGCAAGGGTAAACGCTACAAACTCAAACCCGAGTGCGCCAAAGATTCCGGCGCGCACCCAGGGGTTTTGTGGTTTGGGGCGTTGATTCAACGATCACTCGTCGTCAGAGTCTTCGTCGGCTTCGAGCAGGCCGTCGGCAAATTTGCCGACCGCTTCACTCATCGCATCGCTGGCGACGCCATCAGGCGCAACGCCCGCGACGACTTCACCATCGACTGCGACTTCGCCATCGATCAAGACTTCATCGGCTTCTTCGTCGATGTCCTCTTCTTTGACTCGAGCCACCGAAACGATGGTCTCATCGTCGTCGATATTCATGATGCGAACGCCCTGAGTATTACGGCTGTAGACCGAGATGCCCTCGACGTTCGTGCGGATGAGTTGTCCCTTATCCGTGATGACGATGATTTGGTCACCATCGTTGACCAAACGAACCGCCACGACTTCGCCGTTTCGTTCCGTGGTCTTGATCGTGATGACGCCCTTACCGCCGCGACCTTGCAAGGGGTACTCCCCAAGCTCAGTGCGCTTGCCATAACCGCGACGGGTCATGGTGAGCAGCTTCAGTGGGGACTCGTCTGGGATGTCTTTCGGAAGAACTTCCATGCCGACCAATTCGTCGTCATCGCGGAAGCGCATACCAAACACACCTGCAGCCGATCGTCCCATTGGACGCGCGTCGTCTTCGTCAAAGCGAATGGACTGGCCCTGCTTACTCACCAGCAACACATGGTCGCCTTCGGTGACCAAGCGGCACGTGATGAGCTCGTCGCCATCTTTCAGACCCAGGGCAATGATACCGCCGGAATGAACGTTCTTGTACGCCGTGAGCTCGCTCTTCTTGACCACACCATTGCGTGTAGCGCTGATGATGTATTTGCCTTCTTCGAAGTCGTCGATTGGCACCACAGCCTTGATCTTCTCGCCCTCTCCGAGGTTCAGAAGCTGCACGATGGGCTTGCCCTTCGTGGTCGGACTGCCGGCCGGAAGCTCGTAGACCACCCGTTTGTAAACACGGCCCGTCGACGTGAACATGAGCACGTCGGTGTGGGTTGATGCCACAAAGAGGTCTTGGACAAAGTCTTCGTCTTTGGTGCCCATGCCGCGGCGACCACGGCCACCACGTTTTTGTGCGCGGTAGTCGTGAACTGGAGTCCGTTTGACGTAACCCTGATGGGTGAACGTCACGACCACTGCTTCTTCGGCGATGAGGTCGGCGATGCTGATATCGCTGACGCCGTAGACGATTTCGGTGCGACGATCTTCGGAGTAGAGCTCAAGGACCTGATCGAGTTCTTCTCGAATCACATTCATGAGCTTGCCTTCGTCGGCAAGGATGCCACGAAGACGACCGATTTCGACGCGAAGTGCGTCCAATTCCTCGAGGATCTTGTCTCGCTCAAGGCCTGTAAGGCTGGCGAGTCGCATTTCGAGGATGGCCTGTGCCTGTCGTTCGCTCAGGTTGAACCCGGCGACCAGACCGGCCCTCGCATCGTCACGACTCGCGCTGGCGCGAATCAAAGCGATGATGGCGTCGATATGGTCGAGCGCAATCTTGAGGCCTTCGAGGATATGCTCGCGGGCTTCGGCTTGTCGGAGTTCAAAGATCGTTCGACGTGTGATCACGTCGCGACGGAAATCCAAGAAGTGGCTGAGGATCTCGATGATCCCCATGATTTTGGGCTGATTATTGACGATCGCGAGGTTGCAGATACCAAACGAGGACTGCATCGCGGTCATTTTAAAGAGCTGATTCAGAACGACTTCAGCCATCACGTCGCGGCGAAGCTCGATCACCATACGCATGCCGGTACGGTCAGACTCGTCGCGAAGGTCGGTGATGCCGTCGATCTTCTTATCGCGCGCCAACTCGGCGATTCGCTCCAAAAGTCGGGCTTTATTCACCTGAAACGGAAGTTCCGTAACGATGATGCTCGACTTGTTGGTGCGCTCGTCTTCTTCAATATTGACGCGAGCGCGCATGCGGATGATGCCGCGGCCGGTCTCATAGGCTTCGCGAATCCCTGCAGCGCCATAAATCATGGCTGCGGTCGGGAAGTCGGGACCGGGAACAATCGCCATGATCTCGTCGATCGTCATGTCTGGATTGTCGATCAACGCGATCGTGGCGCGAACGATTTCGCCGGGATTATGCGGCGGAATATTCGTCGCCATACCGACGGCGATACCCGATGAACCGTTGATCAGGAGGTTCGGTACTTTTGAGGGCAGCACCAAAGGCTCAACCGACGAATCGTCGTAAGTTGGCCCCCAGTTGACGGTGTCTTTGTCGATATCTCCCAGGACTTCCTGAGCGATTCGTGCCATGCGGACTTCGGTGTATCGCATCGCAGCAGCGCTATCGCCGTCGACGGAACCAAAGTTTCCCTGACCGTCAACAAGCGGAACGCGCATGTTGAAATCTTGAGCCATACGAACGAGAGCGTCGTAAACGGCGGAGTCACCATGCGGATGGTACTTACCGATCGTGTCACCGACGACACGGGCAGACTTCTTGTATGAAGCGTTCCAGCGATTGCCGAGTTCGTGCATCGCGTAGAGAATTCGACGATGGACGGGCTTGAGTCCGTCACGGACGTCAGGCAACGCTCGCCCAATGATCACGCTCATCGCGTAATCGAGGTACGAGTGTCGAATCTCGTCTTCAATGTTAATCGGAATGATATTTGGCGTGTCAGTCATTTTTTCATCTAAAAGTCAGGGCATTTTTCAGAGTCGCGGGAGTCTACTCGCGATGAGCCTGAGGCGCAATGCACTTGCCGGTCCGCCCCTCGCTCTTCGGCTCATTTGACTTCGAGTTGCAGTCGACCAATCTTGCCGCCGGCCACCTCGGCGCTCCAAACCTGATATTGAGCGGCGTCGATGACCTTCAGGAAGCGCAGGTTGTTCAAAATCCTGATGATTTTTTCGGCGCGCCCCAGGTCGATGACGCCCTTGCGGATGCGGCCACCAAAACGCGAGGGATTGGGCAGGATCGCGGCGAGCATGGCGACCTCCGGAACGGTGAGTTCGTCAGCACCCACGCCAAAATAGCGCTGCGCAGCACGCTCAATCCCAATCACTCCGCCCCAATTCGCCAGATTCATGTAGATCTCAAGGATGCGCTCCTTGGGCACCTCGGCCTCCATGCGCCAGGTCAAATAGGCTTCTTCCAGTTTTCGCGCCACGGTTCGTTCGGGAGACAAAAAGAGGTTCTTCGAAACTTGCTGAGAAATCGTCGACCCACCGCGTTCAAGGCTTCCCGCCTCCAAGTTATGGACCATCGCCGCCTTCAACCCGTCCCAATCGAAACCCGGGTGGCCAAAAAACGCGGCATCCTCGGCGGCAAGCAAGACCTGTGGGACGTGTGGCGGCAAATCTTCATAACTGCGCCAATGCGCAAGGTCGGCCTTTTCCAGCTGAGGCGGTGGGCCATTGGTGATCAGGCTATGAACATCCATGGCACCATCACGTAATACCGACACATCGCCATGCAGCTCGCCGTCAAGAACAAGACCCTTGGGGTAGGCCGTATGCCCCGATACATCGAGTCGAAACCCAAAACTCCCGTCCAAAATCGCCCCGTCGGCTGCGTCTCTGATTCCGGCAGGCATCGCGTCTCGGAACGTCACCGCGTCCAGGCGATCGGCCTGGATATGGGCGCCGAAACGCCAGCCTTTTCCGGCATCGACCAGTTGTCCCGAAAAATCGATCTCGTCGGCCGTTCCGAGCACCAGATGCCCTTGCGACACGCTGAAAGCCCGACCGCCGAAATCTGCCAGCGCATGCATGTTCAGCCCAACAGACGGAAACTCCAACGGTTCCGAATTGAGGCGGGCGATCATCACAACGGGATCACGCAAACGAATCGCCGTCTCGACCTCGACCAATTTGGCTTCGATTTCAATGCCGACACTGATCGACCCGTCCAAAATTCCGGGATGAAAGCGCTGGATCCCGACAAAATCAGCCAGAGAACTTGAGTCAAAATCCTCACCAAAGACTGTGGCCTCAATCGCGTTATCCCAGGTCGCATCGATATCGAGCGTTCCGCCGTGTGGGTCGGCGAGTCGGGAGCGCACCCGCAGGTAGCCGGTCTTGGTGTCAAAACCCACGCGCGTGCGCATGATACGGGCCCCAAACCCCGCTTTATTGATATGCTCCAATTCCATTTCAGGGGATAAAAGCTCGACCGAATCTTGATCCCGATTCAACGCGGCGTAGGTCGCGCTGAGGCTGAAATCTTCGCGGTATTTGCGCGGCGACATGACCAGGTCACGCACCCGCAGCACTTCGGCGCACGTCGAACAAAACTCGAAGCCGCCCACAATCACCCGAATCGGGGTTTCCCTTTTCAACCATGAATCAAGCTGGGTTGGACGGTCCAACTTCACGATCGTGCGTGAGCCTGCGCCATCATCATGGCTCTTTGCGGCGGCTTGAACCCCGTCAGGAAGCGTCCCGTATCCGCTCAATCCGTGAATCTGAGAGTCTCGGACCACAAAATCGGCACGCCCAATCTTCAAGGGTTGGGCCGTGGCCACGGTGCCTTGGGCGTCGACCATCGTATCGATCAACGTGACCGAAAACTCCGGGCGGACTCTTGGGACGCCAAGGCTGGGTGCTTTGGCCGGTTCTGACGCAGGGGACGTTGACGCCGTTTTGTCGGGGATTTCTAAAAGAGGCCGTGGAAGCAGGCGAACACGGCCATGGCTGGCCTCGATATCGCCGAGGTCCACCTTGCCGACCAGGAGCGACAGCATCGAGGGCCTGACGACGACTTCGTCGAAATGAATTTCGAGGGCCCAATCGCCTCGGGGCACGCGCAGCCACACATCGCCGAGACTCAGGCCAATGAGCCCATGCGGGCGCACAGATTGAATCACCAAATCCGCGCCACGTTTCCTGGCCTCGTTTCGTGCAAGCGACGCAACTTGATGACCGATCACCGGAGGCGTCCGAACCAGATACATCGCGGCCACAACGAGCGCGAGAACTGCGATAATACTGGCTAATCGGTCGGAACGCATGAAACCTAGTCGTCACCAATCGAATGCGACACCACTGCCGCACCCACACTGTCTCCCCAGACGTTAATCGTCGTTCGGCACATGTCGAGTATTCGGTCGACTGGAATGACCAAAGCGTACGCGCTGGCGGGCAAACCGACGCGTTCAAGGACGATGATCATCGTCACC
>JBFFMO010000322.1:0-5588 GCA_041554035.1 Allomicrovenator sp.
CCAAAATGTCTGGTCCGACGGGCGAGAATTGTCCCGAGACGTGCTGGATGAGCTGTTTCCGGCCACCCCTGTGAGCCTTCGTAGAATTGACGGACACGCATGTTGGGTCAACTCGGAAGCTCTCAGGAGGGCAGCGATTTCGGACTCCTGGAAGCCTCCAGCGGGTGGGGATGCCTGGCGAGAAGGCGGAATTTCGACCGGAAGACTCAATGGATGTCTGGTCGACGATGCGATGAAGCCGATCGAAGCCATCATGCCACCCGAGACCGAACACGATGACGTTGCCACGTATCTGGAAAGTGCTCGGCTGCTTCGCACTTTTGGGATCACCGGGGCCCACAAAGCATGGATGCCCGTAAACCGATTGCCGATGCTGGAGCGATTGCGTGATTCCGAACGACTCGGTTTGCGACTTCATCTGCTCTTCGACTGCAACGATGCCAACCTGAAATCCTTGCTCGATCGCGGCCCCTGGGCCGACGATTGGATTTCCGCGCGCGGCATCAAGTTCTTTGCGGATGGCGCCATGGGCTCTCGCGGCGCAGCATTATTGGATAAGTACAAAGATGCCGATCATTCTGGGTTGGTGGTTGAAACGCCGGAAACCATGGTTCGGGATATCCCCAAATATGCCTCGTTAGGCTGGCAAATCGCCGTCCACGCCATCGGAGACAGAGGAGCACAGAATGTCCTGGATGCCTTCGAGCAGATTCCAGCCGAGGACCGAGCGACCACAAGGCCGAGACTTGAACATGCGCAGATGATCGATGATCGTAACCTTGCGCGTTTTGCAGAGCTCGGTGTGATCGCAAGTCTGCAGCCGATCCATTTGCATAGCGACGCGGCCTGGATTGACGAAGCCTTGAGTCCAGAACAGCTACGCCGACTTTTCCGTTGGAAAGACCTGGCGGCATCCACGCGAGTTTCTGGAGGCAGTGATTTCCCGATTGAAGACCCTAACCCTTGGCATGGAATCTCGGTGGCCATGACCCGCAAACATGCCGGAGGGCAAGTGTTTCACGTGGAACAATGCCTGACTCGGGCTGAGGCCATCGCTCTTTACACCACCGATGCCGCCTTCGCAGGCTTCGCCGAAAACGCTCTCGGTCGGCTTGATGCCGGTTTTTTTGCGGACTTCTGTGTCTTGGATACCGACCCGTTTATGGATTCCGCGGAAGAGATCTGGGACACCCAATGTCTGGGCACCTACCTCAACGGCCGACTCACCTGAGCTTTTACAGAAGCGTACGGGCCCCATCCAGGTCTTTGACCGGGATGCTCAACAAGACCGCTTGAATCAGGCGTTCCACTTCCCTGCCCTCCTGGGTGGGCAACATGCCAACCAACCGCTGGGTCGGGAGAATCGGAGTGTCGAAGCGGCTCAGCAGCAGTCGCGCTGATGCCCGGATCTGGTCAGCTTCCACGCCGTATGCGGCCTTCAGGGCCTCATCGCTCGTGCGGACGCGCCACGTGGCACGCTCGGTCAGCCACTGAATCGTCGCGGCGATGACGTAAGGTGAAAGGTGCTCTTCCAAGCCATCATGACGGGCCAACGCCCATAATCGTGCAGCCACCTGAAGCAAGGGCTCAGGATTTTTACGGGCCGCCAGATGGGAAACCAACGTGTGAAGTCCCGCCGGATGAGTGGTCAGGCTCAGCGCTTGATCATCCTCCTGGTACTCGTCGTCCGGCAGCACGATCATGAACGCGCGACGCAAACGATCGCTGATCGCCCTAACGTCGTCTTTGGCTTTGGAAGGTGCGATCGACGTCGTATCCAAAGCCGACTCGTTGCCGAAATGCACCGGCAAGTTGGACTTCAGAAGTTCAATCAAATCGTCACGAGCAGCGATGGCCTCGACCCAACGCTCCATCCGTTCGTATTGAACGCCCAAAGCTTCGATGATCGAAGGTTGATTCGGTGCGCGCTCCAGAGCTCCCAGAAGCACCACCAATGCCGCCTCGTGCAGGCCAAGGTCACGAAGTGCGACGGAAAGTGAACGAAGATACTCCGGCTCATCACTGGGATCGTGCGAATCTACAAATGCCCGTAAAAATTGAAGAACTGCAAGATTTGAACGTTTTGCAAGCGCACAGTGTCCGCGTGCGTACGAGATAAACGCCGGCGCCGCGCCCAACTCCAACGCAGCGGTGAACGTTGCTTCCGCTTCGTCGATCGCTCCCCGCCGGAAGAGCGAGACCGCCAATTGCGTGTACACGTGCGTACGCGTAACCTCATCCAACGCAGGCTCGTCCAATAAACGAGTCCAATACGTCTCCGCGGCTGGATCGCGACGAGCCATGAGCGCATCTGCCTTGGCAAGTAACCAGTCTATCGAGTCTACGACGTTATTCTGCGACATGGAGCCTCCTCGTTGGATCAACGCCGCAAAGTCTTAATTACTTCCATCGTCGCCTCAATCGGGGTTTTCGGGACGATTTGGTGGACCTACACGCCTGAGACCGCCCGTCCCACCTGGCAAGAGCGGCTCGGCGAAGCCGCCGATGACTCGCCCTACCCCTCGGTCGGGATGACTCGACCACAGCGGCCACCGCTGCGAGAGAAACCTGATGGCGTTCGGCCAGCACCGGTTGAGGACGCCCAGGACCTCGTCCCAACAACGCCAAAAGTCCCTAAGGAGCGCGAACACGTGGCGATTGAGATCACCGGCTCGACCTCGGAGCAGACCACGTGGAACGACCCTGAAAATCAGAAAGTGCTGGGTGATAAACGTTGGATGGCCGTTGAATCCCCGGAAGAAAACGCCCGAATCAGAGCTCTGCTCGATAAACCCATGCCAAACGATCCCCGAGCCACACCTCTGGATCGAAGAATTTCAATCGACCTGCTTAAACCGGAGGTCGAGTTTTGCGTGGAGAATGTTCGAAGAACCAACCCGGCGGCAAAGGGCCGGCTGGTCGTGTCCTACGACCTGAGCGCCAGCGGTGAAACGGCCGTGATTCAAAACGCCGACGTCGACCCCATCATCGGATTCGAGGGCGTCGTCGGCCTCAGGGAATGCATCGTCGATCGGATTCAAGGTCGAACCTTCGATGCTTCACGTGACGGCGAGCCGCTGAGAGTCGAATACCCGTTTTTCTTCGAATAGGGCTATTCGCAGGGCGGATAGCTGTCGCCGCACGACTCATCCCAGATACCTGTCCCATCAGTTCAGGTGATACCGGGTTGCCATTTGGCCCCGTAACCCAACGTGATTGGTGTAAAAAGAGGGATGTCGCATCCAGCCGAGGCGATCCGAGACGCGTATCCCAATACCCATGCCATCGACATCCACTTCCACCAGCGTGTGCTCCTCATCCGATGAAAACGAATCATTCAGCGCCCGCCCCTCTCTGATGGTCCAAGAGCAGGCGGGGTTCGGGGTGACTTCACTGGCATGAAGTTCGGATACTTGGGTGGCTGTCTGTAAAGACGCGGTCTGGACCATCGGCTCTGCGAACGCGGCCGATTCGTTCTGCGGCGCCGAGCACGCTGCTACGGTGACGCTGACCCCCAATATTATCGTTGACGGCACAAAGGGTTTAAAGTCACTTATTGTTCTCATCCAAACACACTAGTCGCCACCTCTGGCAGACGCCAGTGACGGAATCCAGGACCAAGCAAGGTCCTTCGGGGACGATAAGTCTGGATATCGAAGTAAAGGGGCTCTCATGAATCTCGAGAAGAAAAACACCGGATGCGGCTCGCTCCTGACGAAAGCTGCCGCGCTACTGGCAGCGATTGGTGCCCTCATTTTCACGGTCTCAGAAGTCGGTTCAATTCGAAACTCGATGACCAAGGCCCGTTTTGAATCCAATTGTAACGACTTCAAGGTCGATATCGAGGCATGCGGACAGTTTGGAATGAGACAATTTCGTGAGCCTGGCTCGGTCGAAGAGATGATTGCCGGACGAACACTTTTGCAGAAGATGTGCGACGACAACCAGCCCGTGGCCTGCCGACAAGTTGCCTACTCCGGTCAGTCTTGGGCGATTGAATTTATGACTTACCGCGACTGGCGCGCAGAGCTCACGACGCGTTGTGAGGAAGAAGGCGGACCGGCATGCCTAGCGCGCGCCTATATCCACGGCGAGGATTACTCGCCAAACTTCTCGCCGGGTTTGGTTCAGAAGATGGAAGCGCATTGCGCCAAGGGAGATCTGGACGCGTGTGCGGGGGGGTTGGCGCTAAAGGCATTCTTGCCCGACACGAATTTGTCGCCCGATGCCGCCTGCAAAGCCGGCCTCCCTGGCGCCTGTGAAACTGGCGAGGTGGTGTTCTATTCGGCCTCTGGTGCGATGATGAACCGGGAAGAGCCCGACGGGAAAGGAGCTGGGCTGGATGCCGAAAATGCGAAGGCGAAATGTGGGGAGGGGGATGCGGCGGCCTGTGGTGCCTGGGGTTCCGAGCTCGTGAGCCAAAACATGCGTGAATGGCGGGCGGCTCCTTTGGATCCGGCCGTCCTCGAGGAAACGTTTGGAATGGCCTGTCGGGCCGGGGATCCCCACGCCTGTATCCGTGGCGCGAATGCCGCCGTCGACCGTCAAGTCGGCGCACCCAAAGACACCAAACTGGCGGATGAGTATCTGAAGATCGGATGCGGCCTGGGTGACGCTCAGGCATGTTGGTTCAGACTCTCCATCCAAAGCCTCCCTGTGGATGAATCACGGGAAATCGCAAAAAAGGCCTGCTACGCATCGCGGCCCAAAATTTACGCACCAGCCTGTCAGACCTATGCGGCGATTTGGATGGCCGATCATGGGTACACGCCATGGATCATGGACACCGCGTTAAACGCACCCGTCATGAGAAACACATGCTCAAAATTCAAGGATACCTATGCCTGTGGCCGGCTGGCCCAGAATGCGAAATTCGAAAATGACCGCGTCGTGCCGGCCATGTTTCCAAACCGAGTGGAAGCGTGGAGTGCCGCGGCATTGGCGTGTGGAAGGCAAAACGAAATAGGCTGCACCGCCCTCATCGCGATTTCAAAGGACTGGCCGACACGCACCGATCAGAGTGTAGATGAGCTGGTGGATAGCATCTGTGCCAAGCTGCCCAGCATGTGTCCAAGCGCGAAAGCCGGTTTAGAGATCTAATACTACGTCGGCGCACCTGGCGTCGAATCATGACAACACCAATGGAGGAAATATGGGCCTGGGATTGAGCGTCGGATATCTGGCGGACATGAAAGTGCACGACCACGAAGGCTACGAATGGGCCAAGGATGCCTTGGCTAAGGTTCTGGCGGTCCTCCACGACAACCACTGCGGCATATGGGAAGAACCCGAAGAATTCAGCGCCAGCTTGCGCCCCCATTTGAGCAGCTTTCCTTACTCATGGATCCACTTTCTTCGCCGGGCTTATGCTTGGCAAAACGAATATCCAGGCGTGGCACTTCCACCTTCTGCTGGAGAGATTTCGGACGAAGACGACCGCTTGATAGAAAATGTCGCATTGGATTTCCGAAGTCATCTGCTCTGCCATTCCGACGCCGAGGGCTATTATGTTCCGGTCGAATTTGAAGAGCCTATTTTTGACGACCGGGTTCCCGGGTCCATGCTCGGTTCAAGTTTTGCGTTGAAGC
>JBFFMO010000323.1:0-5584 GCA_041554035.1 Allomicrovenator sp.
GCCATCGGCCGGTGCGAGATCGACATCGTTGACGACATTCGGCTGCGGCGTGGCAACAGGTTCCAGATACGCCAATTTCAGAACTCGCGATTCTCCAACCTTAAGGTCTTCCGGACTGAGCCCTTGTGCGTTTTCGGCGGTGATGCGAAGCGGGCCAGGCTCGGACTCAGTGGCGGCACCGCATGACACCGCAACGCCGTTCAAGACCGGATTTTTAACACCTTCGTCGCATTCAATGGTGACGGTTGCAGGACACACGTCGGGCAGTTCATCGCTGTAGGTCTTCAATATGGTGGCGATTTCCTGAGCGGTCGGACTCGAGACCACCGGCGCCGTCTTGGCGTGCGAATACGCGTCTCTTGCTTCCTGGCATTGCCCCATCTTCTGGTAGGTGCGACCGAGATTTAGCCACGTGATATTGGCCTCGCCGAGGCGCAACGACGACTGGAAGTTCGCAACTGCGCTGGGGAAATCGCCCGCGATCAGGGCTTTAACTCCGTTGTCGTTTGCCTTGACCTGATAATCCGATAGCTCGACCGACGTCTGTGCAAAGGCGAGCGACGGCAAGAGCATCAAGAGGGCAGAAGTCATCCGTCGGATCATCGTATTCTCTAGAAAAGTCGAGCTATTCCACTCGGGCTCGGAGTTCATGTCAAGGTTCGGTGGGTTCGGGTTCCGCCGGTACTCGATACTTCACCACGATCGTGTGCCGTCCGGTGGGCACCTTGAGAATCCGGTCGGTGCTCGATCCGGCAGTGGCAATTGACTTGAGCGACACTTCGTTCTGGTCAAGCGTCACCGATTCCACTTCTTCGCCTTCGAAAGTACGTGGGAAAGCGACGCCGGCCACGGATTCCCGGACGCGGATCTTCTCTTCATTACCCTCGGAGACGAGCGACTCGGTATGGGCTCCGAGCAAGTTGACCGTGATCGTCAGGCGTTTTTCGGGGCCGTTCCACTGACTGGTGAGCACCGATTTTCGTCGAGCCGCCAGAAAGTCGAGAAACTCGCCGAGGTTGGTCGCCCAATGATTGTATTTTTTGGCCAACACAAAAACGTCGCGAAGCGCGAGCAACACGCCTGGGGCTGGGTCATACCTCATGATGTCTGAGGGGACGCCAACGACCAGCGCCTGGTGAAACCCTTGCGAGCTGCCTTTGAGCATCCGCTCGAGCCGCTGTGGATTCAGTCCAGAACCTTGCAACACGAATGGCTGTTCGACCACGGGCAAGGGCAGGCCACGCTCATCAAGAGGGTAGTAGGGGAACCCTGTACCAAAGAGGTAGCCCCATTCTTTGTCGCCTTCGGGCCCAAAGCTTGAGTCGATCCTGAGTCGCGCTGCCGCAAGCTGTTTGAAGGTCGTGGCCCAATCGTTGGTCCATTCGGACTCTTCAACGCGCACAGCTCGCAGAGGTCTGGCTTCGGGCAACACAACGTTGACGCGGGTAAACTGTGTGTTGAGGTCGAGTTCGGCTGCGATCGGGCGCAGCGCGCCGATGCCAATCGTTTCGACCACGAGGGGTCTGCGTTTTCCTCTGACCCACACGATGCCGATATCGGCCTCAATGTTTTCGGCGATGGCGGCATCGGCGGTCGAGAAGCGGTCGGCAGCCACAAATACAGTCGCCGTCGCACCTGCTTTGTGTGCGGCCGCAGCGAGATCCAAACCAGCCCGACTGGAATCGGCGCTGGAGTGAGTCATCAAAACAGCACCGGCGTAGTCTCCGGGGTAGAGCCAAAGCCTTGGAATCGGACGCACAACCGAGAGGCGCTGAAGAACTGCTCGTTCCAGAAGATCGGCCAAAGGAATAGGGAACTCGGTAAGCGATGGCGCCGAACGACGTTCTGCTGCATGGGTTTCGGACGGACCGCTTGTGCCAAAAGTCATGTCCTTGACGGGTGTACCCTGTTGGATAGCCGTCACCGTGCACCCGAAGTTGAAATAGAGGGTGTGAACCCAGCCATCGCCCATCGGCGTGACGGCCCAACCGGGTTGGTCGTCGATGTCCATGACCGATTGTCCGGCGGGAAAGGGCGCCATCACCGGAGCGGGAAGCAGAGTCCCGGTCAGCGGAACCTGAAGCATCCATTCCCGTGTGTCGCCGTGGACACCCAGGCCTTCGATCGACGTGATATGTTGCGCGCGACGCGACTTGCCTGTGCTCGATGAGGCCGCGAGAGCCATCCAGGTTTCGTTGGGTTGCTCAAGGATGACCTGCCCACCACGTTTGACGAAATCACCGATCGCTCGGACCCCTGCGGTTGGCATATTCCGAGCGACCCGCGCTGGCACGATCACCACGGTTCTTCCTGCCAAAATCTCGGGACTGAGATCGCGAGTCAGGGCCGTCGCAAAGGAACCGAATTCCTGCCAGAGCGAATTAAACCATCCGTAGCTGCAGTCGAGCTCATCAAGGTTCGAGGCTTTGGCGGCCGGCGAGTCGGGAAGAAGGAGCAGGACGTCGCCCTCGGCTCGATCAGGCGGACGGGACCCCCCAACGGTGTCGGACTCGACCGGGCGCACGGTCGGCTCGTCGAGCCACACATAAAGGCCAGCGATCACGACGATGACGAAGACTGCGAGCAGGTCCCACCGCAGCGCAAAGAGTACGGAGCTTCTAAGGCGACTCATTTGCCCTCGTAGTAGACGTCGATGGTGTTGAACCCGGAATCAAGTTTCACGCGACGAACCGGGATGCCCATATAATCCGCCTTGGTCGTTTCAAGTTCGCCCGACACGAGTTCGTCGCCCACGCGATTCACCTTCTGCCGGACGCGGTCCAAAACCTGATTTCCGAGCCGTTCTGGGAGCATCAGCTCCAAATCTCCTCGTTTTGATTCGACCGTGACTCGGACCACTTTCAGATTTTCGGGAGCACCTTCTGCAGGCGCCAACACGACAGTTCGAATGGTGCTCGCCCTGCGCGCACGCATGAAAGCGTCGAGCGCGGTTGCGCTCATCAATTTGTGATTGGTCGTTTCGATATGATCAAAAAGCTCAATCCATTTCTCGAATTTCTTGATGTCAGGAAAGTCGGCAAAGGCAGAAGGTTTCGAGGCGATCGTAATCACCTCATGGGTCGAAGCCTGACTGCGGGTCAGGAAATCCAAAATCGCCGGCCCGGCGTCTGTGGCCTCGGGGACGATGACCGGCAGTTCGCGGATCGAAAGCGGCAGCCCGGTTTCATCCAGCGCAAGGAAGGGGAATCCGGTTCCAAATCGGTACCCGGGTACGTCGACCGGCGAGTACGAAAAGTCGATGCGAATTCCCTGAGAAGACATGGCCTGTAAAGGGGCCGCCCAATCCGTGGTCCATGAATGACCCAATATCTGAGCCGTGGTTGGCCGACTTCCGGTGTTCTTCTCGAAATCACGGACTTGAGCCTCAAGCGTCTGCGGTCGGGCAAAAGGGCGAACAGGGCCAATTCCAAAACTTTCCATCATGGCGTTGGGGGTTTCTTGCATTTGCCAGAGCAAACCCACTTCGCCGCCGAGCTTGTCGACGCGTTCCCGGCCTTCGAGATCAAATCCACTGTTGACCGAGGTCACCAGTGTGGATGCTCCTTTGCGGGTGGCTTCGTACCTGAGCATCCAGGCTCCGCCATTGCCCAAGAGGTGGTCTTCGTGCAGGGCGACCACGACTCCGTCGCTTCCCGCCGGAAATGGCCAAAATGCGGGCACTTCGGTCAGACGTCCGATGACGCCGTGCACCAGGTAACGCTCGACAGCGTCTGCCACAGGGAAGTCCTGTCCAACTTGGAAAGACGCGAGATCCAAAGTTGTCGGATCGATTCCGGGCAGCGTGAAGTCGTCTTTGGGTTTGCCTTGTTGGGAGGCGACCAAGAATTCCCCAAAATCAAAATCCACGATCACGACATGCCCAAGGCCGACCGGAACCGAATACACGACGGGCGCTCCGTCGACGCTCATCCAGGTCGTCGCGCCTTCTTTTGGCATCGTGGAACCCACGAATTCAATGTCCACTTGAGCGTCTAGCAGGTGTTGCCGCGACGGGTCCTCAAGGTCTCGGACCCACGAAATCTTGCGTCCCCGTTGGGAGCCTACGCGGCCGTTGGCGCCGAAGCGCTCGCGCATTTCGCCTTCGGGGCGTTCCACCAACAAGAGCAATTTGCCAGCCAACACGTACTCACGCAGGAGCTTTGTGATCGCAGGTGGGACTTCTTTGGCCACGCTGGATGTCAAAATGATCACCCGTGCGCCGTCGAGCAGGCGCGCGTTGAGTGTCACAGGCGTCGCGATGGTGACGGGCCCGAGTTCTTGTTCGAAGAGGTTGATCCACGAGGCCGAGAAGTCTCGCCCGGAAAACGTCGCGGGTGAGGCCTTGACGGCATTCCAATCGATCACGACCACGACATCTGCAGGCGTGTCTCTCGTCAGCTCAACGGGCTCCTCTTGTGGGAATTCAACGTTGACCGGAAGCGGAGTCTGGTTGAGTAGTGCCAAGACGAAGGCGAGCACCACGCAAAACCATAGGGTCATGCGTAAAGGAAGGTGCTGGTTTTTTTTTCTCCTGAGTTTCATCGGCGCCTCGGGCGGACACACATAGCCGAAGGATATGATTCCCGCCAAGTGACGTGACATTCATGCGGCGAACGAGAATACTTCGCCACGATGAAATTTCAGACAAATATTGATGGAAAAGTGTTGATTGTTCGGGCGACCCGAAGCGGAAGGCTTGGACTCGCGCTGGCGCGAGTAAAGTCGATACTGCCTTGGAGTGCTGGAATTGCAGCGTTTTTTTTCGCGATCGAGTGGGGCGGTAACACGTTGGTGGGCACCGCTCAACCCTCCTGGGTGTACCTTTTCCTTGGAGTTTTTCTAGGTGTGGCGGTGGCTTTCATGTTTGGCCTTTCTCGCTTCTTACGCGATGACCTCTGGGCATTTGACGTTGGAGAGCAGGTTCTGGCGTGGGAATCCCGTATGCCTTGGGGGCAGTTACGCAGTGTTCAGGTGCCACTTTCAGATCTAGTTCGAGTCGAGAACGTTTCGACAGAGGGACGGATCGTGATGGTTTTTGCCTCAGGTGATCGTGAGATTTTATGCGAGCTTCCGGAGGCGAGTCTTCGTGACGAAGTCTACGAAAAGCTGCGCAAGCACCTCGGGAATTCTGTGGAATGGTTATGATGTCCCGGTGGGTTGGACCTTAGAGCGAGAGTGAGGAAAGCATGAGATTGCGGGCTTTGGTAATTGTGGCGTGTTTGAGTGTTTCGACGCCATTGGTTGTGCACGCCGAGGACGATTGGGGTGTGTCTTCGGACAGACAACAAGAGATCGTGAGGCGATACAAGCAGTTGCTTGAGCGCAATCCTACCGAGGGACTCGCCCTTTCAAAGCTTCTCGACTACGTCGGCAAAGGCAAAGGCCTCGATGCGCTGATTGCAGAATACGTCGCTCGAGTCGAAAAGAAGCCTGACGACGCCAATTTGCGCCTGATCGTGGGCCATTTGCTCAAAGCGAAGGCCGAATACGCCGAGGCTTTGATCAATTACGAAGAAGCCGTGCGCCTGGAACCCACCCGTCCGCTGGTCTGGTTGAGTCGCGGCGCGGTTCATCTGCTTTTGCA
>JBFFMO010000324.1:0-5573 GCA_041554035.1 Allomicrovenator sp.
GAGACTTCTTTTGGCACCAAGCTCTCCCCCAATAATCTCTTGGTCACGACTGAGACTTACATGAGCCGTAATGCTCGTTTTCGTCGCGTAAAAGAAGTCATCGTCCCCTCCGAATCCAGCGAGATGTGCGGCAACGACCTCGCCTTGCTTATCCTCAGCGAGAATGTCGGTCTGGTGGATGCTATCCCCGTCATTCCCCGCATCGACACACCCCCTGCCCGAAACGAAGTCTACTCCGCGATTGGCTACGGCCATATTGGAGACGGCAGCGGGTCAGGTGTACGGCGACGCATCGATAACCGGGAAGTCCAGTGCGCTGGCAGCGGCTGCCCCGAATACACATCGGTCCAAAACAGCGAGTTCTTGGGCAGCGACGGAACCTGCCAGGGCGATTCAGGCGGAACGCCGCTTGATGCTCAGGGCCGTGTCATGGGCGCGTTGTCACGCGGACCCGACGGCTGCGCAGCATCCGTCTATTCCGGCGTATTTGAATGGGGCGAATGGCTCCAAGAAAAAGGCCTTTATGCCGCAGAAGTTGGTGGCTACGAGCCTCATTTCTGGGTGACCCGCGGAGTCAGTGAAGTTCCAGAATTCGACATCGATTTCGACGGAATCTCGAACGAAACCGATAATTGCGTCGATGTCGAAAACACCGACCAATCTGACGCGGACAACGATGGCAAAGGTGACGCCTGCGATACCGATTCAGACAACGATCAGGTTCTCGACGCCAACGACAATTGCCCGTTGGTGGCCAACGCTGACCAAGCCGACGAAGATGGTGACGCCATCGGCGATGCCTGCGACACCGATGCGGATAACGACGGCATCTTGAACGCAGACGACAACTGCCCGGATCTGGCCAACGCTGATCAAGCCAACTCCGACGCGGACCCTGCTGGCGACGCTTGTGCTGAACCGGTGGCCGATGTCAAAATCATCGACCCGGCCGCAGCCAGGAACGCCCAATCCAGCGGGTGTTCCGTGGGCCCCGGCTCCGCCTCGCTGCTGATGCTCTTTGCCTTCTTTGGTTTTGCGCGACGCCGCGCTTAAGGATTCTTCATGCGACGCGTGGCCATCATCATGGGAAGTGACTCGGATTATGAGACCATGCGTCACGCCGAGGATATTCTCATCCATTTCAAAATCGCCTACGACATCGAAGTCGTAAGCGCCCATCGCACGCCCCTGCGCATGGTCGAATTCGCCTCAACCGCACGTGATAAGGGCTTCCAGGTCATCATTGCCGGCGCCGGCGGTGCGGCACACCTTCCAGGCATGGTCGCCGCGTTGACCACCTTGCCGGTTCTTGGAGTCCCCGTGGAGTCCCGCGCCCTCAAGGGGATGGACTCACTCTTGTCGATCGTGCAAATGCCGGCCGGTGTGCCCACAGCCACGTTTGCGATCGGCAAAGCAGGAGCCGTCAACGCCGCGCTCTTTGCGGCGCAGGTACTCGCGTTGCAGGACAACGAACTCGCGGAAGGCTTGACCGACTACCGAGCCGAACGTGCCAAGGCCGCGAAGTTATCCTCAGAAAACGTCCGCAAACGACTCGAAGACACATGAAAACTGTCGGAATCCTTGGTGGCGGGCAGCTTGGTGCCATGTTGGGCGAGTCACTCTTCTTGCTTGGGGTGCGTCCACTCTTTTTTGCTCACTCAGGATCGACAGCTCACCAACGCTTCGTGGACGTGACCATCGGAGACTTTCACGATGAAGATGCCGTGCGGCGTTTCATCGAGAAATGCGATGTCGTCACCTTCGAGATGGAGCATGTGCCGGTTCATGTTCTGGAGCGAATTGAGGCCAACTACTGTCCGAGCCTGGACGTGATTCGCCTCACTCAGCATCGAGCTCGCGAGAAATCCTTCCTTCGTCAGACCGGCTTGCCTCACGCCCTTTTTGAAGTTCTGCCAGACGCCGAGGCCCTTGCGAATTTGGATATCTTTCCAAGAATCGTGAAGACTTCATTGGGCGGATACGATGGTTTGGGGCAGCGATTCATCGACGGAATCCCTGCGCGCAACCAGATGGTCCTCGATGTCCACGACACGCATGGAGAAGGCTTTGTTGCGGAGGAGCCGATTGCCATCGAGGCTGAGCTGAGCTGCATCATCGCACGCGACTCTCAGGGCCGCGTTTCTGAGTTTCCGGTGTTTCGAAACACCCATCGTGCACACGTGCTCGATGTCACAGTGGTGCCCACCGGCCTGCCCGATTCATTGGAGCTTGAGGCGCGAAAGATTGCCGTGAAAGCCGCCCATGAACTGGGCGTCATTGGTCTGCTGACGACCGAATTCTTTGTGACTCAATCGCCTTGCGCCGGCCCCAGTGTCGAGGTCGACGGCTACCATCTACTGATCAACGAATTTGCGCCTCGTCCCCATAATTCCGGGCACGTGACGCGTAAAGCGTGTTCCTTCAGCCAATTTGACGCCCTCGCACGCATTCTGGCCGACATCCCGCTCTTCCCACCCAACGTGTGGCCCGGTGGGTTCGCCATGGCCAACCTTTTGAGTGAAATCTGGGGTGATTCTGCGGAGCTGGACATGCGGTCGTGGAGCCAACATCCAGACGTCGAGGAAGTCTGCCTTTATGGCAAGACCCCGAGTCGGCCCAAACGGAAGATGGGTCATGTGATTTGCTCGGCGCCCTCAGCCTCCGAAGCCGAGCAGAACGCGCGCGCCTTCCGCGACAGCCTTAAAGGGCTTTAGCCTTCGCCCTTGAGCACACGGTCAACGAGGCGCGCTGGGACTTTTTCTTCCACCGCTCGTTTTTTCCAGGCCTCGACAAAATCCTTTCGTTTTGAGCTCTGCCCCTGCTTCAGAGCCTCCAGAATCACTTCACGCATGTCTGATGCCCGAACGGCAATGGCTGCCTGATACGCCGTGTTGGCGCGCCCGTCATCGCCTTGTTTCAAGGCCACATCAGCCACGCCGAATTGAGCTCGGCGGTCAAACGGTGAGATTTCGATCCAACGCTCGGCGGCCTCTCTGGCCTGTGGCAGAGAGCCCTTGCGCATATTCCATTCCCACCACTGTCGGGCAATCACCGAGTCGTGTTGATCGAGATCAAAGAGCCGAGACAGCGCTCGTTCGCGCATTTTGTCGTCTTTTTGAGTCTGGGCAATCCGGCTCAACGCCTGCCAGGCCTCGGTTCCATCACCCCATAGCTGTGTGGCTGCATGATAGTGCACGGCGGCCTCATCAAGCCGCTCAAGCGCCGAGGAGGTCGCTCCAAGGAGCATCCGAACGTCGTAAGAGTCTTTAAACGTATCAAGGACAGCGATCCCCTGCGCGTACGAGTCCTTCATGCGGTTCTGATTGAAGTAGAGCAGCGCAGCCACGTAATGCACGCGTGCGTCCCCCGTCCCCATCGCCAACGCCTGGTCAAGGGCTGCGGTCGAACCCGGCATGTCCCCATCCCGAACGCGCGCGACAGCCAATTGCGCCCAAACAAAACCGTCATTGGGGGTCTTTGCCGCCTTCTTTTCGAGGTCGCGCGCCGAGCCAATATCCGCCAAATCCACGTTCAATTGACCGTAGAAGTTCAGGTAGCGGCGACCAAGCCAGGTCTTAAAGCCTGCGTCTATCTCGGCCGGAGAAACCCCAAGCACGCCCTTGTAGACCTGTTCACTTGTCTGATTCTTGCCCCACGACTGAAGCATCGTGACGATCTTGTCGAACCCGTGGGTTTCCACCAGATAATGAATCACAAGGCTGGCTTGGTGATAGGCGCGGAGAATCTCTTCAAAGGAGCGGGCCTGGGTGAACCCCTTATCCAGGTCCAGCACGCCTCTCAACGACCCGGCAAATAAGGCTCGCGCGAGTTCGCGGTCATGATGCCGTTGCCAACCACGTTCTTTGACGTTGGTTTCGTATTCGGCCAGGCCTTCGGTGAACCAGCGTGGGACTCGGTTATGAGACACCTGAATATGGTAAACGTGGGCCATTTCATGCCACACGACCTGGCGCCAATTGAAATTGCCCTCGCTTGGGCTGCGACTGACGACCACTCGGCCAAAACAGATCCCCTGCGGCGATACGTTGGGCAATCCGACCGAGCGCACAGCGAATGTCTCGGCCGAAGGATAGACCTCAACGGCCAGATAGGGGTCCGGCTTATGATGGTATTTTTTGTTGTAGAGCGTCATCGCGTCCGTCACGACGGGAGCGACAATCGCATTGATGGCGTCGTTTTCTTGGCGTGATGCCCGCAGTCGAAACCCTTTGTATTCGGTAAATTCGTAATCCGGCATCACCTTTTCGTAGAGCTCGACCATGTTAAACGCGCGCACGTTATAGGGGTCCGCGTCAAAAGCGTCTCTCAGCGCATCGAAGCCCTCGTCTTCAAAACCTGTGCGCGACAGACCGATACCAAGGCCCAGAAGTGCCGCAGGCTGGCCAGGGATCAATTTGAGGGCTCGGCGGTCGAGTTCCACCGCTTCATGGTAGCGATACACACGTACAAGGTACTCAGCGGTTTCGATGAATAGCTCGGCGTATCGCGGGTTGATCGTCAACATTTCTGCGGCAAGCTTCTCAAACGCTTCGGTCTTGTTTTCCAAAAAATCCGTGGCGGCCAGAATGGTCATCGCTGGCAAGTAGTTCTTGCGAATCGATAGCGCCTTTTTGGCGGCCTCACGCGCCCTGGGGTAATCCGTATCGTAAATCGCCAAACGCCCCCGCACGACGTGGATTCCAAGGTTTTGCGGCTCAACCAGCTCGGCCGTCTCAAGCAGGTTCTGCACACCATTATAGTCGTTCGTATTTTCGACCTCGAGCCGTGCCAAACCCACGAGCGCGTCGGGATGATTGGGCTCAACCTCAAGCGCTTCTTTGAAGCTGACCTCCGCGTCCCCGATATTATACTTTCCTAAAAGCAGGTTTCCCCACTGAATCAGCGCGGCAACGTTGGTCGGGTCCGCGGCAATCGACTCTTCCAGGGCGCGATTGGCGTCCTGATAAGACCCGAGCAATTCCATCGCCCTGGCTAACCAGGCGAGTTCGACGGAAGTCTTCAAAAGCCCGTTATTATAGAAGGCCGAAAAAGCGTCGAGAATCAGATCCGATTCGGCCTTCGCGCCGCGTTCCAAAAGAAGCTCGCCAAGGGCGATACGCACCTCATGCGCCTGCGGCCGTTGCGTCAGACCGTCTCGCAAGATCTTCTCTGCTGCCTTGATATCGCCAAGGAACCAGGTCGCCTGCCCAAGAGCCAAGGTCAATCTGGCCGTTTCTTCGGGTGTGCGAGCCATCGGCAACGCGCCTTCGGCCAAATTGCGGGCGGCTTCGAACTCGCCTTCGCGCAGCTTCAGCATCGCGCGGACAAAAATCCCGTCGGCATCGTCTCTTCGTGTCGATTCGCCCCGGGCGTGCTCCAGATGGCCACGAAAAAAGAGCCCAACAACGCCCGACACGTCGGCCTGCTGAGGCTGCTGCAACGCAGAGTTCTGTGGCATCTGCGCCGTTGCCGGTGCACCAAGAAGCAAGAAGAGCGACAAAAAAGTCGCTCCGAATATCCAAACCCTACCAGACATATTCACTCTCTCTAACGACTCCTATACAACTCAGAGC
>JBFFMO010000325.1:0-5566 GCA_041554035.1 Allomicrovenator sp.
AGACCTGATTACGGTTCACATTTTCTGCGACCACGACCGCGTCAACAATCGACCAGATATGAACGACCCAACCGAGCAGCACGAACCAGAGCAGGAACGAAAGGACCATCATCATGACGCCTTTCGAGATCTCGCCGTTATACATTTGGCCGGTGCCCGGAAGAATCAGGCTCAACAAAAGGGCCATCCCAGGCTGATGCTCGGGTTGTTCCATCTCGGTCGAAAGGGCCGTGCTGTGAGAGGTCACCATCGCCGTGGAGTTGGACTCCGAATACCAACGATTCTCGGCTGTTGCGGTTGCGGTTGACTCGCGTCGAAGGGGCGTCGAATCGTCGCAAGCCGCCATGACCGGACGGTTCGACGGAAGAGGTTGAGGTTCGCAGCGGGCGTTTGAAGCCACCAAATAACGCGAGCCGCTGCTTGTGCCCACGGTGCCGTCTGTCGTTGACGCCCTTGAAGACACGGCAGACCAGGTGGGGAGAACTTTTTGGGCCACAACACGTCGGCCCGCCGCGCCATCCGGTCCCGACACGGGCGCGTCGCCATAATAGTCATCGAATCCGCCCCAGCGATCGCGTGTTTCCCGAGCCGGTGGTCGTGGGATCATCGCGTGCGGACGATCGATAGGGGAATGGTCGATCGGACCAAGGCTTTGCACATCGACTTCGCGATGAATGGGCGAAAAAGGCTCTGCGGCGCTGTCGTCGTCGAGCGTGGCGTTCATTTGGAAATTTGGGCGTGGTTCATCAGCGACGTAGGCGTGAGCTTCGCGCAATTCCTTCAACTTCTCGCCGTCATTGGTCTGGTGCGGCACACGATAAAAGAGGTTGCCGTTTTCGTCGGAATCCAGCTCCAGAGCGCCCTCGGCTAAGAGTGCGTTCAACATTCGATTGGCATCACGACTTGGGACACCGAGATAATAGGCAACCGATGCAGTGGTAATGCGCGATTGCGTCTCAAATGCCAGCTTCAGGATTGCCTGCTCGAATTGATGGAGCTCCATAAATGACCTCATCCACGACATGGGTGACCGACTGATGGCTCAGTACGTTCACGGCTCTTGATGATCTCTCGGGTTGGCTTCTGTTCTCATTGTGTCGACTTTCTCGACCTGATTCAAGGGGCCACCCTCCGTCTTTTTCACGCGCGGTGGCTCAATCACCACCACTCGTGAAGACCGCTCTTCCTCGGTCACTAAAATATAACTCTCGGAGGACCATTTGTATTCACGCTCAAGGGCAAGAAAAGTCTCCAGGCCGCGGATTTTCAGATCGCAGGACGCTGTGTGGTAGTGGATCGGAATCGTTAGACGCGCACCAGACCTGCGGATCCACTCGCGGGCTTGAAAAGCACCGATGGTAAAAAAACCACCGATGGGAACCAGCAATACATCGCAATGAGCGATCGGCCATTGACCGTTGGGCGCTTGCCCAACGTCACCCAGATGAAGAATGCACAGGCCATCGACATGAATCATCAGCGCGTCAGTGGTCCCGCCGCGTCGTTGGCCACGGTATTCGTCGTGATCAAGCCGTATGCGTTCGATCAAAAACGGGCCTACCTTCCCTTCCTCCACGCGGGGCGGGGCGACCGGTTTGACGGCATGCACCGCATTATGATCAAGGTGATCATGCGTGCATACGACGGCCTCGAAATCGCCGTGGATTTCTGGGTAGGAAATTTTGCCCCCAAAACCTCCCGGCTCGTAGGGGTCGATAAGCAACCGTGCGCCCGAGTTGGAGGTAAGGGCGCAAGCGGCGTGTCCAAAAAAGTCGATTCTCATTCATGTATCGTACCACCTGAATTGCACGAGCGCATCAAGTCCTTGCGCCATTTGATAAGGGCGTGATATAGGCTCGCGCCAACTACGCACGCCTCCTGACTGCTAGTCCTTGGTGCCCTTTATTGGGTTGGACTGCGGAACGACGGATGGCGGAGGAAACAACCAAACGGAGCTACCATGTCAGTAACAATGAAAGACCTTCTCGAAGCAGGAGTTCATTTCGGTCACCAAACGAACCGATGGAACCCTAAAATGCGCCCGTACATCTACGGCGCACGCAACCAAGTCCACATCATCGACCTTTCGAAGACAGTTCGCCTGTTTTCGGATGCGGTTGATTTTGTACGCGTCGTGGCCTCAAAGGGCGCTCCGGTGCTTTTTGTCGGTACCAAGCGTCAAGCTCAGGACACGATCAAAGAGCAAGCGATCCGCGCTGGTCAGTACTACGTCGTCAACCGTTGGCTCGGTGGCACGTTGACTAACTTTGCGACGATCAAGAAATCAATTGACCGTCTCAAGGAACTCGATCGCATGGCGCGTGACGGTTCGTACGCCTCGTACACCAAGAAAGAAGTTCTCAACTTCGAGCGTGAGCGTGAACGTCTTGAGTCGAACGTCGGTGGTATTCAGCACCTGACAGCTCTTCCTGGCGCACTCTTCATCCTTGATCCTAAGAACGAAGAAATCGCAGTGAAAGAAGCACGCAAACTCGGAATTCCCGTGGTTGCTGTGTGTGACACGAACTGCAACCCAGACGGCGTTGACTACGTGATTCCAGGCAACGATGACGCGATTCGCGCCATCCGCTTGTTCACGACCGCAATCGCTGATGCCTGCCTCGAAGGCGGTAAGGGTGGCAAACGTGGCGCAGAATCTGGCGAAGGCTACAACGCTGCTCCAGCAACGCCTGCAGTCATGCCAGAAGTTCAAGCTGTCTCACGTACAGCTGAAGCGACTGAATAATCTTTTTGCGAGCGGCCGGTAAACGGCCTGATGAGGAGTAAAGTTATGCAAATTACAGCACAGCTTGTTAAGCAACTCCGGGACCTTACCGGTGCCGGTATGATGGACTGCAAGAAAGCACTCGTTGAATCCGAAGGTGTCATCGACACAGCGGTTGAGTGGTTGCAGATTAAGGGTATGGCAGCAGCAGCGAAGAAGTCTTCGCGTGTTGCGGCAGAAGGTCTTGTTGAGTCGTGGGTTAGCCCTGACGGAAAAGAAGGCGTTCTGATCGAAGTCAATTGCGAAACTGACTTCGTGACCCGTAACGACGGCTTTCAAAAGCTTGTTTCTGATCTTATCTCGGTCATCGGACCGTCGTCAGCCACCACAGTCGAGGAAGCTCTCGCACTTAAGAAGGGCGATATCACACTCGAGAAAGTTGTTTCCGAGGCGATTTCGACCATCGGCGAGAACATTCAACTGCGACGTGTCGCTCGCATCAAGGCCGATGGTCTTGTCGCGAACTACATGCACGCTGGCAATCAGATCGGCGTGCTCGTCGGTATCACCGGGGACAACGAAGCATTTGCTCGTGACGTAGCAATGCATGTTGCTGCGCTGCATCCAGCCGTGCTTTCGCCCGAGGAAATCGACGCAGATACGGCCGCTAAGCAGGAAGAAATCTTCAACGGCATCGTCCGTGAAGAAGGCAAGCCAGAAGCCATCGTTCCTAAGATCGTTGCAGGTAAAATGTCGAAATGGCGCCGCGAAGTCAGCCTTCGTGACCAGCCATTCGTCAAGAATCCTGATCTCACCGTCGCACAGTACGAAACAGAAACTGGCGGGGTTACCCTCACTGGTTTCATTCGACTGCAGGTCGGTGAAGGCATCGAGAAAGAAGAGAAGAGCCTCGCTGACGAGGTCGCGGCAACCCTCAAGGGTTGATCGTTGGGAGCGCGAAAGCGCTCCTTTTTTTTGTCCAAATTTCGCCAATAGGTCGTCGTATGTCATCTCCAGCGTACAAACGCGTGCTCATCAAACTCTCCGGCGAAGCCCTTCAAGGCAACGCAGGCTACGGGATCGATCCGGCTGTTCTTCATTCGCTTGCCGGCGAAATCGCTGAGTTGCAACGCATGGGAACCGAAATTGCGATTGTCATCGGGGGGGGAAATATCTTCCGAGGTGTCGCAGGCAGCACGGCAGGCATGGACCGAGCCTCAGCCGATTATATGGGGATGCTTGCCACCGTCATCAACGGCCTGGCGCTTCAAGATGCCATTGAGGCTCTTGGCGTAAGCACACGGGTGCAGGCCGCTCTTGAGATCAAAGAAGTCGCGGAAAGCTATATTCGGCGCCGTGCGATGAGGCATCTCGAGAAAAAGCGTGTCGTGATTTTTGCAGCAGGCACCGGGAATCCGTATTTCACGACGGATACGGCGGCTTGTTTGCGCGCGATGGAAGTCCACGCCGAGGTGATTCTCAAAGGCACCAAGGTCGATGGAGTCTACGACGCGGATCCGATGAAGAATCCCGACGCCAAGCGCTTTGATGAACTGACTTATCTCGACGTTTTGTCGAGGAATCTCAAAGTGATGGACTCGACGGCCATCAGCCTTTGCATGGACAACGATTTGCCGATTATCGTTTTCAACCTGACCGAACCCGGGAACATGAAGCGGGTGGTCACGGGTGAAATTCTGGGGACTTGGATTGCAAACCATCCTCGACCCGACGATCAGGGTTGAACTGAGGCACCGCCTCAGGTCTAATCGCGCGACTTTAACGAACTTGTAATCGGTCGATTTCGACCGCGGGCCACGAATACAGGAGCGAAGCATGCTTCAAGATGTCATCGACGAATTGATTAAATCGTACGAAAAAACCATTCAGGATCTTGCGCGCGATCTTTCTAAGATCCGCACAGGCCGCGCCAACGCGGCGATGCTCGATGGGGTGACGATCGATTATTACGGATCGCCAACACCGATCGCGCAGGTCGCAACTGTTCGCGTTGCTGATCCTCGTCTCATCACCGTTCAACCGTGGGAAAATAAGCTGATTTCTCAGATCGAAAAAGCCATCGGCTCGGCGGATCTGGGGCTTAATCCTTCGAATGACGGCCAGGTCGTTCGTGTGCCGATCCCCGCCTTGACCGGCGAGCGTCGTCAGGAGCTTGTTAAATTGAGCAAGCGAGCTGGTGAAGACCACAAGATTGCCCTTCGAAATCACCGTCGAGATGCCAACGACATGTTGAAGGCACTCGAGAAAGACGGCGAAGTGACCGAAGACGGGATGCATGATGGCTTCGAGAAGGTCAATTCGTTGACCGAGGCCTACTCAAAGAAGATCGATTCGATCCTTGAGAAAAAAGAAGCGGAAATCCTCGAGATCTGACCTCAGACCAAGAATAGGCTGAGAATCAGCACGGCAATTCCCACCACTATGGCCAATCCCAAGAGCGCCATCAGTGGTATTTTTTTGTGTGGTTGGACCGCTGCGTTGACCCCTGAGTCGGAGGCGGCGGAGGCTTTTGGCTCAAGCTCAGGTTCCGGCTCAGGAATCGGACTGAGCTGGGCCTCCAACGGGTCAAAAAACGCCACTTCCACGCCCTGCATCTCGAACCGTTCGCCGCTGCGCAGTCGCTTCGCCTGCGCCGCTCCCACCTCCAATCCGAAGCCTTCTCCGTCTCGCACGACGAAGTGCTCTGAATCCTCGCTGAATTTTAATGTCGTGCCGCTCAGATGCAGGCCAACGCGCTGCAGGGCGTCTTTCAGTTCGATTCGGGCGCCAGTCGCTGGACCGGTCATCACTTCGACGAATGCATAGCCCGTGGGCCCGGCA
>JBFFMO010000326.1:0-5566 GCA_041554035.1 Allomicrovenator sp.
TAGCTTCGTCAGGCTATGAGCGACCAAAAAGTTGCCCTCACACCACTGAGATTCGGGCAATTTTGCCGCAACTTTCCCGATCTCGTCGACCACGTCCTGAGAACGGTGGCTTCGGTAGAGGGCTCGCCAACGCGCCATCTTTGCCTGGGCGGAGCTTGGGTCAAAAGACTTCTGCCGCGCCTTTGGAAGCTTCTTCACGGCGGCGGCGAGTACGTTTCGCGCCTGCCCAACGAGGGAATCCAACGGGGAATCGATAAGAATGGCGTAGGCCTGAGTCGCCGCGATTTCAGGATCGGTTGGCAAAACCAGACGGGCGTACATGAGCCGGGCGGTTGGGACTCGGGAGTCTCTGGGGTGTTTTTCCAACCATAACGCCAATGCTGCTGCGGCCTCGCCGGGTTTCTTGGAGGCTTGAAGCGAGAGAATCGCCAGCCATTGGGCGTCATCGGAAACCGGAAGTCCTGGTCCGACCTGAGCGGCAAATTTGAGCGCCTGATCGTGTTTGCCTTCCGCTTGGGCGGCTTCCGCAGCAAAACGTGCGGCGTATTGATTTAAAACGAAAGTGTCGGCTTTGGAGGCAGTATCCAGCAGTCCAAGGGCCTCGGGACGAGACGCCTTGAGTGCGATGTAGCCTTTGAGGAAAAAGCCCTCGGGCGAAGTGGGTTCGGTTTTCTCGACAGCGGCCCAGGCCTTTGGCCAATCGCCTCGTTCAACCCATTCCGTGGCCGCAGGAAAAGGGTCGGCTTGGGGGGCCGGGGCATCCTCAAATCGGGGAATCACCCGAAATTTCAGCTCGTTTCCTGCACGTTTCACAACGGCTGGATCTTGAGCCATGGCCAGGACCGGCACGAAAATCCACAGGATTAATGCGGTCACGATCGACGTCTTCATGAATCGTCCTCTTGGGTAACATTCCATGTTCCCGTTTTTGTCGGCATCCTTCGCAAATCAGCGATGGGTGGCCGACCATAAGTTTACGCGTAACCCGCCGTTTAAAAACTGGGCGACCCGCACAAAGTCCAACTTCCGATGAGACGGATGAAATTCCGAAGGCATGATGAAACCCAGCCGCCAGCCTTCAAATCGTTGGGCAAAAATGCTCAGAAGCGCTTTTGTGGCCGAGGTGTCTGAAAGACGAAGGCCGTAGGGTGGATTACACAGGATCAGCCCAGAAGGGCCTGTGGGCTTGAGGTCGGCAACATCAGCCTGTGATGCATTTAAGGTGACGCCTGCGGTGGCGGCGTTGGCCAGCGTGGCTTCGATCGCTTTGGCGCTGATGTCATAGCCCCATAATCCAGCGAGCTCGGACGCGGTTTCGTTTTCGACTTCCTTCCAGGCGTCGGCATCAAGATTCGCCCAGTTTTTAGCGGCATAATCCAGACGGGTCGGCCTGCCCGATGCCATCAACGCAGCTTCGATCAAGATGGTGCCGCTGCCGCAGGTCGGGTCGATAAGAACTTCTTCCGGAGTCCATTTCATCGCACGCAACACGGCCGCCGCGAGGTTTTCCCGAAGGGGTGCCTCGACCGGGCTTTTTCGCCAGCCTCGAAAATGAAGTTCTTCGCCGGCCGCATCAAGACTGAGCATCGCGATATCTTCATCGATGCGAACGTAAATGCGTTGGGCAGGACCCTCGCCGGTTGGGTGTTCGCTCAGGGCGTCCATCACGGTCTCGGCAATGCGGCCCGAATGGATCAAACGTGATTGGCGTGCAGAGGCACGGACGTCGACGCTTGCGCCCGGCGGTAACCATTGGGCCCAGGGTTGTTTGCGAGTGCGCTTAAATAGGTCGGGGAACGCGCGGGCCTTGAATGTCGCGAGTCGCATGGTCACGCGGTTAGCGATCCGGGTGTGCTGCAAGACGCGATAGAAGACTTTACGTGTGGCGTCGAACTCAGCTCCCCCGTCCAATAACGTGACTTTGCGCGCCCCGAGGGCTCGCAGTTCTTCTTGGAGAAAAGGCTCAAGCCCTGGCGATGTGACGGCAAAATAGGATTGGGACATTAATCGATAAGGATGCAGACGCCGAGGTCTTCCTGCTGAGGATCGAATTGGACACACTCCAATCCGGGATCACAATCCGAGAGGCCTATTCGGCATACTCTCTGACAGCGTGGGGTTCCGTTTTGAGCTGGGAAACAACCCACTGCGTCTTCGTTGCACATCGAGAATTGCGGCCGGCATTGCTCGCCTTCGGTGGCCATATTATCGCCCAGACACACGCCGATATCGGCTGAGTACGCAAAACAATGGCCGGCGCTGCAGTCGGTGATTCCCGAGCCATTGGTATGTGCAAATGGACGGCAAGCCTCACGGCAAACGCCTCCATTGCCGTTTGCACGCGGAGAACAGATTGCGCCGCCCGCACAGTCAAGAAACTGATCTGGGTCGCAAGAAGACCCGATAGGATTATTGGGGTTGCTGGGCAAACAAACGCCGTCCGTTTGACCGACATCGTAGGGCAGGCAGCCCAATGCTGGATCTCCGCACCCTTGATCGAACGCACAATTTGAAACGCAGAGCGCGGAGGTGTCGTTGGGGTCACCCAGGGCACAAACGGTGTTGGGGTCGGGACAGGTCGAGTCAGGGTCCATGGCAGTCGTGCTGCACACGCCGTAACAACGGCCTTCTGTTGAGGCGCCCAGGGCAACGCAGTAGTAGCCGTTGACGAACGAGTCCAAGTCCGAGCACGGTTGGTTCTGGCTTTCACAGCGTTGGGGCTGGAAATCCTGGCAAGCACATTCGGTGTTGCAGAACTCCGAGTCGGCACAACCATCCGCGCAACAGCCATCGGGGTTACAGTTTTCGTTGGCGAGCCCGTTGCAGTTATCATCTACGGGGGTCTGGCAACTTTCGCGGGCGCCTGGATTGATGCGGTTATTGCCGTCGTTGCAGTCTGGGCCGAGGTCGCAACCCACGCCGTAGCCGTCACCGTCGGCATCGATGCAACCGTCCACAGCCACGCACGAACCGTCCATGCAGACCTCTTCGGGCGAACATTCGAGCCGAACGACGGTGGGGACGAGGAGTTCAAGGCAGGTCACCGCGACGTTTCCTTCGCAGTACTTTCCGATCACACAGGCGGGCACATCGGAGTCCGTGGTGGAGTCCAGCCCAACATCGAGCATATTATTATTATTGTTGTTTGAGGTGTTCGGCCCACCTGTACCCACAGGCACACAGATGCGCTCGAAACAGGTCAATCCGTCGGAGCAATCCGAGGGCAAAAAGCAGCTCTGCCCCGCTTGCTGAGCGCCACTTTGGATGTCGACTCCACAACTGGCGAGCAAGACCAAACCCAAAATCCAACCACTTTTAAACATCTCAAACTCCATTCACTGACTGCGAGCCTGCACGTTGTATCTCAAAGGCAAAGTGCATGCAAAAAGCACGACCAGACTTGAGACGCCGCGGTCGACAGGGTATCAGGTCTGCCGAACCATGCTGGATGACTTATGCGCCATCACATATGGCTCTTCCTTGCGGTCGCAGCCTGTTCCCAAGATTCAACGTCGCCGCCCGTCGACCTGAAGACGGCAGCGGCCGAGATCGCGGCAGCGCAGTGCGAGCGGGTGTTTGAATGTTGCGACGCCCAAGAAGTGGGTCGCTTATTCCAATCGGTGGAAGACGTCACGTCGTGCACGCCGGTGGTGGAAAACTACATGACCACCTTTGTGCTCCCAGCGCTCGACGATGCGTTGACCCGTGGGGCGATTGCGGTCGACGAGTCCCAACGGGCCACCTGCATTTCTTCATTAAGGCAAAAGACCTGCGAATCCTTTGTGCCGAGTCCGAATCTCAACATGTTCACGACGACCGACTGTCGTCCTTGGATCAAGGCTCGTCTGGAAATAAGCGGGTTTTGTCAGGAAGATTTCGAATGTGTTTCGGGTTTTTGCGCCCGAGATTCCGGGACGCTCGAAGGCACGTGTAAAGAAGCGCCAGCACAGGATGAAGCCTGTATCGTAGACCGATGTGCGGTTGGTTTTTACTGCGCAGATCAGACCTGTTTGCCCAGTCTTTCGACTGGAGCCGAGTGCAGCAGAAACGACGAGTGCAAAAGCAATAATTGCGTTGACGGGCTGGACGGGCGAGTGTGCGGCACCCAACCAACGGCCTGTCAGGGATGAAAATGACCGAGACCACTGCAATACCGCTGAAAACCAACGAATTTGAGGCGGAACTCAAGAAGCTTGTCCAAGAATTCGGACGCTCAGAGGAAAACCCGGGGTCGTACAAATCCGACGGGTGCGTGCGCTGTTTCGATTGCATGTTCACGACCCAGAGCAGCGACTGTTATAAATGCACGTATTGTGAGCGCTGTGCCTCCAGCACCGAATGCACGCATTGCCGTGGCTGCACGAACACCCACCGCTCCAGTTATTGCGTGGAATCCAAAGACCTTGCCGCGTGCTCGTACGTGGTCAAGTCTCAGAACTGCTACGAATGTTTGTTCTGTTTTGGATGCGTTGGCCTCGTGAAAAAAGAGTTCCATATTTTGAACCGCCCATTCAAGCGAGACGAGTATTTCAAGCTCGTGGCCAAGCTTGAGGCTGTCTTTGGTCTGAAGAGGCAGTAGTGGCGCTAGCATCCATATTATCAGTCGCTCATGTCGACGCTCCGATTCGCGTAGAGTCAGAGGTCATTGAGCAAGGTTTTGCCGAAACACTTTCGCGCCTTGGACAACGTCCCGGCTTGGTGAGAGCGCTCACCGGCGTGGTTGCGCGGCGGTTCTGGGAATCCCATATTCAGCCCAGCGACGCGGCAACGATGGCGGCCGAAAAGGCGCTGGCACAAAGTGGAATCCCACTCCAAAAGATTGGGGTTCTGATCAACACCTCGGTGTCAAAAGACTTCATCGAACCGTCGATCGCGAGCACGGTTCACGGCAATTTGGGATTGAATCCGCTTTGCCTGAATTTCGACGTCTCCAATGCCTGCTTGGCATTCTTGGACGCGATCGAAATCGCGAGCCTGATGATTCGAACTGGCCGGGTTGAATACGCGCTGATCGTCGACGGAGAATCGTCGCGTTTGCCGGTGGAAACCACGATTCAAGTGTTGGCTCAGGCCAATATGTCGGAAGTGGAACTTCGAGATCATTTCGCGACCCTGACGCTAGGAAGCGGCGCAGCAGCCATGGTCCTGGGGCCCGTCGACCAATCGCCCCATCTGGTAACCGGGAGGGTCAGCGTGGCCGCCACGAACCATAATGCATTATGTCGCGGGCAACGCGATCACATGATCACCAACGCGCCAGCGCTGCTTCAGGCCGGCGTGGACCTGGCTTTGCTGGCCTGGGAACGGGCGCAAGTCGAAATGGGTTGGAGTGCAGAAAACATCGACCATCTGATCATGCATCAGGTTGGATCTGCACACTCTCGCAGCGTTTTGAACCGCCTCGGACTCGATATTTCGAGGGCGTACCTGACGTATCCTGAGTTTGGAAATATGGGCCCGGCCTCGATCCCAGTGACGCTGTCAAAGGCGGTTGAAAGTGGCGTCGTGAATCCGGGACAGCACCTTGCCCTCATGGGTATCGGCAGTGGACTCAATTGTTCAATGA